>NZ_JBEXGU010000007.1:0-114016 GCF_040607515.1 Streptosporangium sp. NPDC005286
CACCGACGCGCACCTCGCCGTGCCTGCAACCCGCCGTTCGCGTCGGCGGTCACTCCGGACCGACTTGACGCACCCCGCCCATCGGATGTCTCAGCACCGTCTCACCGAACACCGTGTGAGCCTCCTCCCAGACGCAACCTCGTGACCACATCCTTCGGTGGCTTAGGTCGCATTCGCTCTACCGCCACGGCAGAGACCCCGGCAGGTTGATGTGATTGCTGCACAGATCTACTATGTTCTGATTCTCAAGAACTTATGGTGCATATCGGGAACTGTATGGTTCATAGCTCCGTTTACGTTTTGTTCTTCTCGCAAGCCATGCATCTCCCCGGAGGACGCCGCATGCTTGACCTCGGCGCGATCTTGGACGGATCGGTGGCCGTACCATTTGGTCTAGGACATATCCCCCTGTGGGCGCTTTTGGCCTGGGATGGCTTCGGGCTGATCGTCATGATCAAGATCATTTTGCGGTTGGCGCGACGAGTTAAAGGTAAACACCACAGCAAACCGGACTACAACAAACTTGCCGCCCGTGGCAGCATACTCGGCGGCTTCGGCCAAGTCGCGAGCACTATAGTCGCGCTGTGTGCGGTTATCGTCACTATATGGATTTGGCAGGAGCAGGCTGCACAAGCGGCTGGACAGCGCCTGGAAGAAGCGCGACTACAAGCGCAGCAACGCTTAGAAGAGGTACGGCTGCAGGAGCAGCAACGCCAAGAAGATAAAATGCATGGCCATGCGCTCTTCGTCGCGCGTGTGTCAGTGATCTCTTATAGCGACCCCGGCGGAGTAAAGATCGTTGTACGCAACGCGAACCCCGTTAACACTAGTGTCCTCGTATTGTCCCTGGTGGGAAAAAAGAAAAAGCGGCAAAATGTTGAAGTCGTCACACCCCCATGCACTCAGGCATCTTTCGTCATGAAGGCTCCAACCTCATGGACCCCAGTAGTGCGCAAAGGTGGATATGACTGGTTCCCTGCGGCTGATCCATCCCTTTTGCAGAAGAGTTGGATCTTTGACACTTATGGCAGTGCTGATGGAAAAATCTATTCCGTGCGCGCCCCTGCTATTCATGAATCCATCAGCTGCTCTAGTTGAACTGTGCGACCGACAGTGATTGTTTACGCCTGAGTCTGGGTCTCCTGCTTTAGGCGTTCGTAGGGAATTTGGCCGTCGAGGTCGCCGTGAGGTCGATGGTAGTTGTAATAATCCTCCCGCTCGCGTAGTCCATATCCGGTACATGTTCGGTGATTGACCACAGCCGCCTACGACAGACCTCAGCTGAGGTCAGCACTTGGTCCTCCTACACCTTTGTTGTGATATCTCTGAAGATCGGGCTTACAGTTCTCTTAGAATGCGGGGTTGCGCTTCTTGGGAGGAAGGACATCGATGGGTTCAAAGGTTACAGTCAAGCACAATCCTCCTACCCTTTTTTTGCGTTTGGTGCGCCTAGGCCTACAGCATTTGACAGACGGCGAACCGAGGGTGCTTTTTGAAGGAACCTTCGAAGAGGCAGGTTTTCTGTCAGAAACGGGCTGGCCTGTTGTAGCCGAGCCTTCAGCAGGCGCCCTCTCATTGAGAGCCGCAGAGCTCTCTACACAAGGGGCCGTCCTCTTGATCCCGTCATGGGAGCGGATCGCGAAGGAATCCGGCAGGAGAGGGCGTTTTACCCAATTTCGCTATGAAGATACATTGAGCTATTTACGGCCACACGACGCTAACTCCTCGATTGCTGTGCTGCTACCTGCGGCAGCGCTTGTTTCCGAAGCACCAATGGCAGCGGCGACACGAGAGGCAGTAGCCCAGAGTTGGGACACAGTTGCCGTGCTTTATGGGCAAGGCGCGCTGCCGTCGATTCATCATAGTTTTATAACCGCAGCACTCTTCTTGCGAGCACGCCAGTCAGTTACTCCACCCATGCGGATATACCGAACTCCATTAAGAGGGGAGTCTGCTGCGATTGAAGCCGATTTTCGGCAGCTTTTGCAACGAGATGGCGGACGGGTCGATCATGGGTATATTCTTCGAAGTATTCCCGAGCCACACGTAGGGCTGGATTTTAACCGCCATGACCCGGTGATATTAGTTCGTCGAGATAGTCTTGCCGACTTCGGTAAAGTTGTTTCGTTGGGCGACCTTTATGAATTTCCAAGCTCAGTTCACATCACTGAGATAGATAATACCAAAGGTCAATGCGGAGCAAACGACATCGGCGCCACTCGCCTCTTGCGCGGCCGCGAGGTTGGCAGCAACGGTCTCATAATACCGCCTGACGAACAGACGCAGTGGGTCAAGATTCCAGAAGAGCGCCTACTCGCAGCCGGAGATTTAGTAATGCGGAGTATATATGGACATGGAGACCCGGGTGGCCTGATCGTCGCTCCTGTTAACATAAGTGACCTTCCTGCCGCAGCCAGTGACATGGTGATCGTACTTCGCCCACGGACGGTCCTCACTTCCAGACAAATTGAATTCGCCACGATGTTTCTGCGGACACCCTTAGCTCGGACATTGGCTGGCGTCACCGGTCTCCATGTTCGGCGTTCTGCTCTCGCTAAGCTACCGATTCCTCAGCCAGATCAGGATCTTGCTGAGGCGTTGGACGACCTCACTTTAGCTAAAGAACATCTAGAGTCATGGCGGGCAGAGGCAGAAAATCTTCTGCAGTCGGTATTTCTTGACGAGACACCCGCCGCTGCCCGCGCCCGTGTAATCGAGTCAGGTAGAGCCCTTCGACTGAAAGTAGAGGCGGCGTCCCTGCTCGATGATCTCGGCTACACCGTCCGGACACGCTTCCCTTATCCGATCGCCGCTCGCTGGCGGGAGGCCGAGGCCCTCCAAAGTGCTGAGCCGTCTACGGAAGCCTACGGGGCAGTTCTAGAGACCGCCGAAATTCTGTTGTGCTATGCCGCGCTGCTCGCTCTCGCCCTTTCGCGTGAAGAGGGCATTGAACTCGGTGCCGTTCAAGCTGTCAAAGAAAAGCTAAAACGCGGCAGCAGCGGCCCGGGGATGGGTGACTGGGCAGCAATTCTCCTAGAGACCGCGACGAGCAGGAAATTTCGGTCCCTACCGTCCACACATCCGCTCAACGATCTGCGCGGTCTACTTTCAAGTAAAGATGCCGAGGCCGCCCGCCAACGCCTCTCTCAGCGCCGCAACGATCAGGCCCATCTTCGCCGAGTCGATCAGCTCGACCTACCCTCAGCAATATACGCCTCATTCGAAGACCTCAAGGTTCTCGTTGACGCAGCCCGATTTTTAACAGATTGGCCCCTTGTTCAGGTGACCGGCGTCCGATGGGACTCCCTTGCGCGGACTGCCCGCATCGATTATCGCGAACTCATGGGAGATCATCCTGTTGTACCCACCAAGACCGAGTGGCACCCTGACAACGATTTAGAAATTGGCAGCCTCTATCTGCGAGGTCACGAACGCCGGCTCCACCTTCTCAGACCATTCCTGACTAGCCAGGTCTGCCCCGTCTGCCGCGTCTGGTCCGTTTTTCATGTGGACCGAACTCCCAATGCAAGCGTTACTCTAAAGAGCCTGGAGAATGGCCATATTGCGGAGAACGCCTTGCTTATCCATGCCGTCCGCGCCGTCGGCCTCTTATAAACCTCATCAATTTCTCAGTTCAGGTCCGCTGGACCTTCCGGCTGGTATGCATCGATGATTGATGACTACTTAGGCCACCGCTAGTGGTTTATCTTCGATGACATCTGGGCTGCCACCCACCTAGGATCTGGCCGCCTTGCTGCATCAGGGTCCTCACCTGGAGTCCTCATTGCCGTCGCAACCGTGAAATCGGGGAATGCGCTAGAGGGACGGTAATGTCAAACCGCGGGCTTACTGGGTGCGGGAACATGCTTACCTGATGCGATCTCTCGTCCGCAGCCCGAGACAGATCAAAATCCGTAGCATATACGGAACGGATCGACTTGACGCACCCCGCCCATCAGATTTCTCAGCCCCGCCCCACCGGGCACCATAATCCGTTGTGTGATGTCGAGTGTCTGGCTTGACCTGTCACTACTTTCTCTCTATACGGGATACCATCTCTCGTACAGGTGGCCAGGTGGTTCGGAACGCGCACTCTTCTTATTATTGCAGTCATCACAAAGCAACTGCAAGTTAGTTGCATCGTTAAGCCCGCCTTTAGCCAGCGGAACGATATGATCAAAATTGGCGTGATTGATCGGCGTGTGAAGTGTTCCTAATTGTCTTTGGCAGTATGTGCACATGCCGCGGTCCCGGAACTCAACAGCGCGTTTTGCCCATGATGGTATTCTCTGCCGCTTCAGAGTCGATGCATAGGTCCCATGCTTGAATAGTTTCGAAGTGTCGAAGTCTTCATCAAAAGCGGCGTTCGTCACGTACATCGCCAGGAGCTTATGAAGGTGCGCGAGGAATGATCTGTTGCCGAACATGACGTAGAATATCTCGTCGGACATCCTATCGAGAAGGAGGTCCAGGCTCGGCTCGGCAATCTGTAGCTCATTCCAGTAGTTGCCATAGTCATCATTAATGGCAACGCAGTTGCTGTCGCAGCTCTTGTGATCTTCTGATCGGACGTGTCGGTGAAATCCGGGCGGCAGCGCTGGCAGATCGCAAGCTTCTCTGTAGTCGTTGAACGTCATGAATTCGAGTTCATATTCTTCGAAGGCGGCCTCGATGGGGAGGACCCATACTGCTTCATCATACAGTGGTGCACCTTCAAATTTTTGTACATCGCTTGGGACAAGTGTCACGGGCGTCATCATGTGGTTATAGAAATTATGCCATATTATGCTTCGTGCGAATCGGTGGAGTGCACTGGTCTTTTGAAAAGGTGCAAGATAGGATTGTATTCCGCCATTTACAAATATCTCCTCCAGGTCATGTAGGTAGCCAAAAGGGTTGGATGCGATTCTGTCGATGGTATTTGCAAGTAGGTATGTACGGTGGAAGCGGTTGTCTGCAAAGTCTCTGCTACGGTCACGCACGGTAACGATCATTTCATGAGAGACGTAAGTCGGGTACCGGCCGATTCTGTGGTGGGGTATGAGTAATTACTCATCGGAAGTAGGCTGCTCCTTCAAGCGATCTACGTTGATCCAATAGGTGTTGCGGAGTCGCGTGTAGTCAAAATCGCCGCCTTGTGGAATTCGATGTACTGTGAGCAAGTCGTGGCGCTCAAGTTCTTTGCGAGCCCGTGTCCATGTGTCCGGAGAGAGTCCATATGCATCGCGCCTATACTTGGGGACATATCGCGCTTCTTTGTAGCCTCCTTGCAATTCCATAAGGACGAAAAGGAGCGCTAAGCCAGTAGCGGATAAGTCGAGCAACCATCCTAGTGTCCATAGCTCGACAGGAACCCCAACGTAACGACCCTCTTCTGAAGCGCGGATGTACTCTCTTCCATCTCCTTCGGCGCTTAGCAATGTGATCATCGGTGGCAGCCCGGGGCGCGGCTGAAGCGAGATGTACTTGTTGGTGTGCAACCACTTGAGATTGCTACTCACTCGTCGAGGGCCGGTGTCGGGAGACAGGGCTAGGAGCCTGGCCCACATGCTGGGTGTGGGGCTGGATCGCAGGTTATAAGGCTTCCCCGTCGCCATCATGGTGATGCAGAGGTAGAGCTTGAGGCGCACCTCACCTCCTCTTCCTCCTTGGATGAGTCGGGCTAACGGTGGGCACTCTCCCTCCTTGCTCTTAACGAAGAAGGGAGGGAAGGGGACGTTCCCTGACCGTTTCGCCTTGGCGGCTGCACTCTTCAGAAGCTGGAGGGCAAGCCCCCGGTGCTCATCGGCAGACACGAAAGTTCACCTTCCTGAAGGAGAAAATGGGGTATGGGGGTAACTGGGGATACGGGGGTCCTTGGCTGTACTCTCCCTTTCCTTTGAGATGGTCGCATAGCACCGCCACCATCGCTAGAAGCCTTCGCTACAAGCGTTATATATGACCGCTACAAGCGTTCTTTGTGTCATCTGCTAATGCATTCCATGCCCTTTGACCTGGTCTTTTGTCTCTGCCACCCTTCGATTAAGAGTGATGGTGCTGACGGAGAGGCCGCAGTCACCGGATCGCGAATCGGACATTTAACGCTCTCCGGTCGAGGGGATGCGTTGTGCGAGAGAGTGGAGGGGCGTAGTCATGAGACGTAATATTGGACACAGTCAGGATCCAGCAACACGAGGACTTTGGCTGGCAATCATCGTTTTAGCTGGTGCGATGGTGGCGACCCTGACATGCCTGGTTTTCCAGGTGCTCGGGGTTGACTTGCCCGCCGCCCTCGGAACGGGTGGTGCAGCCTTTGTGGCGACCATGACTCTTGGCATCGCCGTCCGGAAGTACCTCACCGACTAGATCAAGGCGAGGTTGTCGTTCATCGATCCTTGACGGTCTCACCGAGGCTTCGTCGTGCAATATGCGTGCAATGATCATGAATTTCATGGCGATGCAACATGGCTACGCCGCAGGTGGGAGGCTATTCCTCTGCCGGAACGGCCATGGCCTGTAAAACCGTCGGCTCAGCCTACGCAGGTTCAAGTCCTGCACCTGCCACACCAGCAGAAAAAGCCCTCTCATCAGCGGAAACGCGGTGCGGGGGCTTCTTCATTTCTGATCTACGACTCCCCGTGAGTCCCTGTGATTCCCCGCCGTTTCCCGTGAGATCTGGCACGCCCGTGGCGCGTGATCAAGCTCCGGCTTCCACCCCACCCGCTTACGGTCCTGATGTTGGAACGTCGATCATCCCGGAGCCGAAGCGCCCCCGCCGGAGGCATGGTTTCAGGGGTTGCATCCTGTACCGGGGTACAGGCTTACCGTCGGACTGTAGGGATCGCTCGCATAAGGGACAGGCGGTCTTGATACATGGAGGGCTCATGGAATGGGCACCGGCTGAATGCACGCTTCCGGCCGAGGAACGGCCATTGCGAGTGGCGGAGTTCGATGAACTGTTCGCTTCCGCACTGCGTGGACTGGAACGCGTGGGACCGACTCACCTGCGGCTCACCCTCGATGATGGAGCAGAAGTAGAGAGGACCGCGCGTGACCTGACGGCCCGTGAGACGGGTTGCTGCTCGTTCTTCGCCTTCGCGCTTACTCCTGGTGGTGATGGCCTGGCCCTGGATATCGAGGTCCCGGCGGTGCACGCGAAGGTGCTCGACGGGCTGGCGGTCCGGGCGATCAAAATGGCTCCCCGGGCCGCGTCGTGAACGGGGAGTGGCTGCGTACCGGAGAGGTCGCCGAAGCGGCGGGGGTCAATGCTCAGACGTTGCGCTACTACCACCGGCGGGGCCTGTTGCAAGAGCCGCAGCGTAGTAACGGGGGCATCGGCTGTATCCGCCGGAGACCGTGACCGTCCTGCGTGTGATCAAGGTGGCGCAACGGCTGGGCTTCACGCTGGAGGAGGTGGCCGACCTGGTTGAGGCGGCTGCGCATCGTCACGGCAAGTCGGATAGTGGTTTGCAGGCACGGGCGACAGCGAAGCTCGCCGAGGTGGAACAGAAGATCGCCGACCTTCAGACGATCCGCGACACGCTGGTTCAAGCGGTGGACGCCGGGTGTGATGACCTGGTGGCGTGTGCGGTGAGTTCGTGCTGCCCGTTGCCGTTCTCCGGCCCGGCGGACGGGGGCCGGCATGTCGACCTCAACTGATCCTGATCAGCGTAAGCGCCTGCTCCCAGCTGGTCTGACGGGCTTGGCCGCGTTGGCCTGTGCCGCGTGCTGTGCGCTTCCTGTGCTGCTGGCCGCCGGGGTGATCGGGGGCACCGGGGCTGTCGCGCTTACGGGCGTTATGCCGACAGTGGCGCTGGTCCTGGCGGGCGTGGCCGTGCTGGCTTGGGGGCTGGTGTGGTTCCTGCGCAGGCGGAAGCAAACTACTGGATGCGCGGGTGGAACTGGCTGCGGCTGCCAGAGTACGGGCGCTCATCGGCCCACCGAAAGCGATCCCCTACAGTCGCAGCTGTGACTGTCGCTCGTTCCCTCCTGCTGTTCGTGGTGGCCGCGCTCGCCGAGATCGGCGGTGCCTGGTTGGTCTGGCAGGGAGTGAGAGAACAACGTGGGCTGTTGTGGGTCGGGGCTGGAGTCATCGCCCTGGGCCTGTACGGCTTCGTGGCCACCTTGCAACCGGATGCCAACTTCGGCCGCATCCTGGCCGCCTACGGTGGCATCTTCGTGGCCGGATCCCTGGCCTGGGGCATGCTCATCGACGGGTTCCGCCCTGATCGATGGGACGTCATCGGCGCCGTGGTGTGCCTGATCGGCGTCGCCGTCATCATGTACGCCCCGCGTTGATAGTCAGAGTTGAGCTAAGCCATGGCACCTCGAACGGAGGCATAGAGGGCATCCGGCTGATCAGACCTCAGCAGCTCGTCCGGTACGGGTGAACAGCATCCCGATGAGGGCGATACCCATCCATGCGGCTAGGTAGGCCCATGCGGCGTTCGGTGAGACCAGGGTCCACAGCAGTCCGGCAATGGCGCTGGCGGCGAAGTTGCCCAGGGATTGGACAGTGGCCAGCAGGCCGAAGGCTGATCCACGTAGGTCGGTAGGGGCCAGGGCTGCGACGGCTGCGTGTTCGGCGGTCTCCACGCATCCGATGGCCAGACCGGCGGCGATGAAGGGCAGGGCCAGCAGGAGGTAGCCGGCGGTGTCGAAGGCCAAGGCGGCGTAGGCGATGCCGAACAGGGTGATTCCTGCGGTCATGACGAGGATGGGGCCGCGCTTCCCGAGTCGGTCGGAGGTGTGTCCGGCGGGGATGGATGCCAGGGTCGCGGCGATGTTGTAGGCGACGTACAGGCCCAGGGCGATGCTGGTTGCTGCTTCGATGCCGTGGGCGGGGGTGAGAAGCTCTGTGGCTCGCAGGATGAGCAGGGTGGCGGCGACGTTGCCCACCTCGAAAGCGGTGATCGCTCCGAGGAGACGGCCCAGGTCCCCGCGTAGAACGGGCCGGATACGCAGCCTGATCGGGATGCGTTCGCGTACGGCCGGCTGGGCGGCTTTTCGGATGGCGTAGATGATGGCCAGGGCGGCGAGGATGCCGGGAATGACGGAGATGAGGATTGCGGTCCGGACGTTGAAGACGGCGACCAGGCCCAGGGCGAGAAGTGGTCCGCCAATGGCTCCAAGGTTGTCCATCGCGCGCTCGAACCCGTACGCCCGGCCGTAGGCATTGGCTGGAACCAGGTCGGCCAACAGGGCGTTGCGGGCGGGGACGCGTAGACCTCGGGCGAACCAGGCTCCCGCGCGTAGGGCTCCGGCCTGCCAGATGTTGGTGGTCACTCCCAGCAGTGAGGAGAGAACCGCGGTGGTGGTGTATCCGCCGACTGCTACGGTCCGTCGTCGTTGAGGGTCGTCGGCGAGTGCGCCACCTGTCAGGCGGCCGACTCCGGCCAGAGCATCGGCGAGACCTTCGATGAGGCCCAGTGCTGCGGCGGGCGCTCCCAACGTGGTGGTGAGCAGGCTGGGCAGGAGGGCTGTGGGAACTTCGTGGCCGACGTCGGCGAGGAAGCTGGCGCTTCCGATTCCGGCGACTCCGGGGTTCATCCATCGCTGCTCTGGGAGGTTGGGCTCACTCGCCGAGGGCTCAGGCATGAGCGTCAGTGTGTCGTAAGCCGGTGTGCTGTTCTTCGGCAGATCCGATTCTTGCGGTGAGCGGAGCGGCCGGCGCCAATGCGAAGCATCCCGAAGGGGCCGCGAAGCGGTTGGGGCCGACGCCTACGTGCTCTCTGCTCAAGATTCCAGAACACGGTTGTGAGCGCGAGCGGCGCGAACATCCATGTGAGCATGCCCCTGACTGTGCTCCCTGCCCCCGCATCCTGCCAAGAGCCGCCTCCGGCGGGGGCCTCGGCTCCGGGATGATCGACGTTCCAACATCAGGACCGTAAGTGGCTGAGGTGAGCCTGATCTTCCCGCCTGCCACGTCCCAGGCAAGCCCAACATCTCGACTCCTCCGGATCAAGGCCGTCTGTGACCGTTGGCATCACGGCCGAGGAACGTCTATCGGCCGGCGTACACGCGAAGACGGCCTTGATCCTCCGTCCCCGAGCTGTTGCCCCTCCGGGGTGGGACGAGGCAGACGGGAAGATCCGGCGGGTGGTTGCTGTCGGTTGTCACCGGTTGAAATCGCTGCTGAGGTAGCCGTAGAACAGTGAGAAGGGGCTATATCGCGTCCGACGTTCTTCGCGAAGAAACAGGTAATTCGCTACAACGTGGCCCGCGAAGTGATCGCCCCTGACCGTGAAGACGTGGCTCTCGGAACTGTTGTGGGCGCCAATATCTCGCAGAACGGCACTCGCCGTGGGGCGATCCGCCACGTCGACGACAAGACCGCCGTCCATAAAGGTGGGGAGCTTGATCGCGTCTACAGGCTTGAAGAGGAGCTCGACGTGAAGTTCGTCCGGCTCGAATTCGGTTCGCAACACGAGCCCGCTGTGGGTGGGCACGTAGCTCCAAATCCTGAAACGGCGATGCGGAAAGGTGAGGGGGAGCCCAAGCTCGCCGGGGTACCTATCGTGGCTCACCTGGAGAGCCCATCACGACAACACCCGGGCGGCAAGCGGCGAAGAACGCGCCCGAGCGGTCTGAGTCTCCTACTGCAACCAGTACTGCAACAACCACACACCCACACCCGCCCTCACCGGTCGGCGGCCAATGGTTCTGATAAGGAAGTGGTCATGAAGGTCAGGCCGTACCACTCGCGTGCCGGTAAGGCCGGGTAACAAGGGGGACTCACGGGGACTCACGGACAGGGCCACACCGCCTCCGACCTGCACCGCGGCAGTTCACAGGGGCGCGTACCGAGATCTTCCAATCTGGCTGCGGGGACACGGTGATGACATTTCACCAAGGCAGCTGTGACACGATGCTTCCTGTGTATGGCTGGCCGTACGATGTAGGACAGTTGATTCCGTCTCCGCAGTTGGTCGCTGCCTGGTATGAACTGGAAATCTTGCCTACCGATCGAGTCCCCATGTGGGCCGCTCATTGGCTCGTCCAGGACATGGATGGGGAGACGTTGCGCATTCTCGCGGGGCTTGACGGGCGCGATCCGCACGAGGTGCGCGATGTGCTGGTCGAGGCTCTCGCGGATACGGACACCGCGATACCTTCCAGGTCCGACGCCGTGAAGACTGTTTATGTCGACATGGCGCGGTTGTGCCTCGCAGGCGACGGTGGTGAACATTGGGTGGTCTCGGTGATCGAACGACTCATGATCACTTGGAATTATCCCGATGAGATGCTCACACCACCACTTGGCGCTCTATACGGGCTGGATGACGAATGGGGAGAAGGCTGGGGGCGCACTGAACCACAGTTGATCGCCGTCGTCCGAGCCGCTTGCGCCGAGCAGATAGCCCTCGTCGAATCCTGATCAAGAGGGCTTCTCCCTTCGGTTCCTCGTTGCAGTTCTAGTTGCAATCCAACGTCATTCACTCCCGTTCCAGGCGGACCACCAAGTCGTGTTGGTCCAGGTTGAACTGATCGGGACGGGCAAGATCAGAGCTGCTAATGCGGTCACCACGGGCGACAGGCCAGTGCGCTTCCGAATAATCAATGTCGGTCGTGACAGCTACACCCAAGACACCTGGGACAACATCCCTGAGGGCAAGAAGTGGCTCCACCGGCGGAACGTGGACGGCTTTCTCTGGTCTCAGGACCTGGTGGACGCGCTGAACCCGAAATTCTTGCAACTGATCTCCCCTGGAGCGGAGAGAACATCCACCAAGGATCGATACGACGGCGTCCCTACCACCCGATATGACGGCTCGGTGAAGGTCGGTAGCCTCGGCTCGCGCAGGACCGGGATCTACTACGGTCCCAGAGATGGGCGCTCGGTAGGAAGCCGCATCAAGTGGAAGCTCTGGTTGGGCCCGGACAACCTGCCCAGGCGCTTCCAGGCACAGATCGTCACTGGTCCTTACGGCCCAGAACGGGAAGTGGACATCGTGAGGATGAACGTCCTCTACAAGGGGTGGGGAACCCCTATCCACATCACAGCCCCGTCCAAGAACCTCGTAGCCGAAGCCGACTGAGCCCATCATCCAGCTCGTGCCTCGTCTCAGACCTTGATGGAATCGACTTCCTCTAGTCCGCAGGTGTGGGTTCGAGCCCCCAGGCATCATGCTCCAACAGCCGCGATACAATATGTGTGCAATGATCTTGAAGGCGTTTTCCTGGGTCGTTCCGGGCTTTCCGAGCGGTTCACGAGCGGAAGGCGACCCAGGGAACGCCAGAGGGTCCCGGACAGCTTCCGGGACCCTCTTAGTACGGTGAACACCTCAGCCGACCAGCGCGTCACCGAGACGACGTGGTCAACGTCGCGCAGCGGAACAGCGTCTACCAGACGATCGACCGGCTGCTCCGTGCCGGACTGATCGCGGTCCGCGAGACCTCGTGCGAGGAGAACCGCCCGGAGCGCACGGACTACGAGCCGACCGAGGCGGGCAGGGAAACGCTGCGGTAGTGGACGCGGACGATGCTGAGCACGCCCGCTCGCGAGTTCCCCGCCGCGCTCGCCTTCGTGGTCGTGCCGGCGCCCGGCGAGGTCGCGGCCGCGCTGGAGGAACGCGTCGCCTCCCTGGAGGCGCGACTCTCGGACCTCGACGTCGATCTGGCCGCGACCGCGGAGTTCCTGCCCCGGCTCTTCCTCGTGGAGTCCGAATACCAGCGGGCCATGGTCATGGCCCGCTGAACTACGTCCGAGGTCTCGCCGACGATCTGCGCGCGGGCCGGCTCGACTGGAACCATCGCCTCTGACCCGCTCCCAGCTTGAAGACGGGAGCGCCCTCCGGCGGGACCCAGGATCCGGCACCCGGGCCGGGAGGGAAGATGATGTCCCGCCCGGCCCGTACGCGCGTCGGCTCCAGGTCATGTTGATCTCACGATGCCGGGATCCCCGTACCCGCGGGCGACGTCAGCTGAAGGTCAGGGCCGGGTAGGCGAAGAGCATCACGGCGCCGAAGCCGAGCTTGAGCACCGCGTCGACGACCCCGAACACGGGGGTGGGCACCTCGCGCGCCAGCCGCAGTCCGACGAACGCGTTGATCGCCGTCAGGACGCCCAAGATCGTGATCAGCGGACCGTGGGCGAGACCCATCGGCAGGAAGTGCAGGCCGACGACGAAAAGGATGCTGAGGATCAGCGTCCGCTCGTCCGCGTCCTTGTTCTTCGTGAGGACCAGATAGATCAGGCCCGCCTCGATGACGAAGGAGCCGACGAGCCCGGCGATGTGCGCGAACGACGGGCTGCCGAGGCTCGGGAGCAGCGCGCTGAGGCCGCTCGCGGTGAATCCCGTGATGAACCCGCCGATGAGGAACTGGATCCAGTACTTGTTGAACGCCCAGCTTCCCAGGAAGCCCAGGCCGACGAAGACCAGGAAGAGGCCGCCTCCGCGGATCAATGGATATGGATGATCTGCGATGAATACGACAATTGACGACATGTAGGCTCTAACCTTCCCCAAAGGTAAAGATCAGACATTATTGCAGAACGGTGATCAATGATGAGGCCGTCGGCCGGGCGCGCTTCCGGGGCCTGATGTTCACCTGCGAGATCCGTCGGCGGTATGGCGCTGGCCGGAGTCGCTCGGGCTGCCCGGCGGGGGACTTCGACCACGGCGGCGATCGCACCGGCCGGTACCGCACGGCCCCGGCCGACGCGGACAGCCGCATCTCCTACGCCGACTTCGCGATCGCGCTGCTCGACGAGATCGACACCCCGAAGCATCACCGTACGTACCTGGGCGTCGAGCAGGGCTGACAGGGAGGCCGGGCTTCACGGTGGCGTGCAGGGCAGGCCACGGCTCGCACGTGTCCCACCGCCTCGTACGGCGGCGCGGTGAGAGGCGGAGAGCTGGGAGAATGGGCGGATGACCATACGTGTCCTGATCGCCGACGACCAGGAGATGGTGCGGCGCGGCCTGCGCCGCATCCTGGAGAGCCAGCCGGACATGACGGTCGTCTGCGAGGCCGCAGACGGGGTGACCGCGGTCGAGATGGCCCGGAGGTTCCAGCCGGACGTGGCGCTGGTCGACATCCGCATGCCGAGAATGGACGGGTTGGAGGTGACCAGGTTGCTCGCCGGTCCCGACGTGGCCACCCCGGTCCGTGTCGTCGTTGTGACGACCTTCGACCTCGACGAGTACGTCTATCCGGCGCTGCGCCACGGCGCGTCCGGGTTCCTGCTCAAACGGTCGGGTCCTGCCCTCCTGATCGAGGCGGTCCGGGCCGCTGTGGCGGGGGACAGCCTGATCAGCCCGTCCGTGACGGTGCGACTGCTGAAGCACGTCACCGGATCAGGACCGGGGCAGGGGCCGCTTACCGAGCCGCTTACCGAGCGGGAGATCGAGATCGCCGGTCAGGTGGCCGAGGGCAAGACCAACGCCGACATCGCCGCCGAGCTGTTCATCTCGCCGGGCACCGTCAAGACCCATGTGGCGAGCGTCCAGCGCAAACTCGGCGTGCGGAACCGGGTCGGCATCGCCGTACGCGCCTGGGAGATGGGCTACGCCCGTCCCCGATGACAGGGCCCTGCTTCTGCGAGACGAGGCGGAGCGTCGAAGATCGTCTGGCATGCGATACGGGATGGCCGGGTCCCCAGCCGGGACGGTAAATATCCAGATTTATCAAGACAACGCTGGTCGATAGCGCTGCGTACGCTCACATTCATGACCCGAAGCCGGATCCGCGCCTTCCTGTGCGCCATGGTCGTCGTGATGGTGCCGGTCCCGGCCGTACTCGCGCCTCCGAGCGCGCTCGTCGTCGCCTGCTCGGCCACGCTGGCCATGGCCGCCGCACTGTCGCGCTGGCCGTACCGGGGGATCACGCTCGCCGGGGCGGCGGGCTTGGTCACGGTGGTCTCCTTCGCCGTCGCATTCGTCTACCAGGGACGGCACCAGTTCGTCGGGCTCTGGCTTCCCGTCGAGATGTGCGCGTTGCTGCTCCTCCTCGGGAGGGTGGTACGGCGGCTGCCGGGATGGCAGGCGGCGGTGATCGGGGCATCCCTGGGCGTCGCGGTCACGTTCGAACTGCCCCTGCGCCTCACGCTGCGCATGCCCAACCCGACGGCGGAGACGTCGATCCTCGTCTGTTTCATGTCCTTCTTCCCCGTGGCGGTGGTGGCCGGTATCGCGCTGTACCTCAGGTCTCTGGACGACCGGCGGGTGCGCGCGGTGGCACGGGCACGCCGGGCCCAGCGGCTCGACGTGGCCCGGGACCTGCACGACTTCGTCGCCCACGAGGTCACCGGCATCGTGCTGGAGGCCCAGGCGGCGCAACTCGCCGACCAGGATCCGGAGGGGGCGCGGGCCCTCGCCGTACGCATCGAGGAGGCCGGGCTGCGGGCGCTCGCGTCGATGGACCACATGGTGAGCGCGCTGCGCGACCCGGACGAGCGAGCCGCGGCGGAGCCGCCCCCGACCAGGATGTACGGCCTGGCGGACCTGCCCGACCTGGTCGGCCGGTTCTCCGCGACGGGAGGGATCCCGGCCGAACTCCAGCGGGCCGAAGAACCGGCCGATGATCGGAGCGGTGCTCCGGATAGTGATCCGAACGGCGAACGGCCGGAGAAGCCGGCCGACGAGACGGCCGGAACGCTGCCGCGAGAGATCGAAAGCACCGCCTACGCCGTGGTGCTGGAGGCGCTGACCAACGTACGGAGACACGCGCCCTCGGCGACCCGGGTGCTCGTCTCGACCGTCCGTGCCGCCGATTCCGCACTGGAGGTGTCCGTCGTCGACGACGGCGGCGTGGCCGGTGCGGGCGTCCTCACGGTTTGGAGGGGAGGGGCGGGCGGCGACCGGCGCGACCGCCCGCAGGCATTGACGGGGAAGGACCGGCCTGGCGGGGGTACCGGCCTGATCAGCCTGGCCGAGCGGGTCGAGGCGCTCGGAGGCACGCTCACCACCGGCCGCCATGGGAAGGGGTGGCAGGTCAGAGCAGTTCTACCGGTGCCGAACGCCCGGACGGGCCCTGACTCTCCTTCGCGCGCCGTGACGCTGTAGGTCCGATCAGGGGGGGGGCGGGGACCCGCCGAAACGCGTGCCGCGCCTCCAGCGGCACGGGCGTGGGGAAGGCGCCGGATATCTGCCGAACGGCAGATGTCACCGAGCGCCGAGAGGCTGGATCCTGCTCGGGATGCCCAATCCCCACGCATCGGAGGATCTGATGATTACGCGCAAGACGATGACTTGTGCCCTGGTGGCGTTCGTGGCCGCGGCGGCCCTCACCGGCTGCGCGGACGCCTCGAACGCGACACCGCACCAGACGACCTTCCCGTTCAGCGGCAGGACGCTGGACGTGCGGGCGCACGAAACCCCGACGGACCTGGTCGCGGCGGACAGGAAGGACATCAAGGTCACCCTCTGGTTCGACGTGAAGGGCACCAATCCGTCGTCGAGCTGGTCCCTGGACGGGAAGACGCTCAACCTGCGGGCCGACTGCTCCGGGTGGGCCGACTGCTCGGCCCGGTTCAGGGTCGAGGTGCCGCGCGAGGTCAAGGTCCTGCGCGACGGCCGCAAGACGGACCTGCGCGGTACGCCCTCGGCCGGCAAGCCTTCCACCGGCACAGCCGGCACGGGCGCCGCCGCCGCCTCCACCGGCGTGAAATGACCCCGAACTACACCGAACTACACCGATGAAACGGATAAAACGGGTGAACGGCACATCGCATCACGCGGCGACGACGGGCACACCGATGCTCGAACTGGTGGATGTCTCCAAGGTCTACAAGGGAGGTAAACGGGCCGTGGACGGCATCTCCATGCGTCTCGGCGCAGGACTGCTCGGTCTCCTCGGCCCCAACGGGGCGGGGAAGTCGTCGCTGATGCGGGTCGCCGCGACGGTCACCCGCCCGACTCGCGGAAAGGTCCTTTTCGAGGGGACGGACGTCGTGTCCCGGCCGGACGCACTCCGCGCGGCTCTCGGCTATCTGCCGCAGGACTTCGGCGTCTATCCCCACCTGACGGCCGGGGAGTTCCTCTCCTACCTGGCCGCCGTCAAGGGGTTGTCGGCCCGCTCGGCGCGGGTGCGCATCGGCGAACTGCTCGAACTGGTCAACCTCACCGAGGCCGGTCGGCGGCCCCTGGGCGCGTACTCCGGCGGCATGTTGCGCCGGGTCGGGATCGCCCAGGCCCTGCTGGGCGATCCCCGGGTGCTGATCGTGGACGAGCCGACGGCCGGGCTCGACCCGGAGGAGCGGGTACGGTTCCGCACCATGCTCAGCGACCTGGCGGCGGACCGGGTGGTGCTGCTGTCGACGCACATCGTCTCCGACATCGAGTCCGTGGCGTCCGACATCGCGATCGTGGCCCGGGGACGGCTGCTACGACGTGGCAGCCCGGAGGAGCTCCTGAGGGAGGTGGACGGCCAGGTGTGGGAGGCGGTCGCCGGGCCGTCCGACGCCGTCGCCATGCGGGAGCGGTACGTGATCAGCCGCATGATCCGTACGGCGGGTGGGACGCGCCTCCGGTTCCTGTCGCCCACGCCGCCGGGAGGCGACGCCGTACAGGTGGCGCCCGACCTGGAGGATGTGTATCTCGCCGTCATCAACGGTCCCGCCGCACGGGCTCCGCAGGCCGTGGGCACCGCGGGGGGCACAGGTGGACGGGCGGTGACCCGGTGACCGCCCGGGCGCCGATCGCGCTCGCCGTCGCCGACTTCCGGGAGCGGGTACGGCGTCCCGCGTACGCGGTGACCCTGCTGGCGGCGGTCGGCCTCGCCTGCCTGGCCGTGCCGGACGCGGGCTCCCACTGGGTGATCATGGATGTCGGGGGGTACCGAGGCGTCTACACCAGCGCATGGATCGGAACGGTCACCGCCCTCGCCGGCGCGTTGTGGCTCACGATGGGCGGGTTCTACGTCGTACGCGACGCGATCGCCCGCGACGAGCGCACCGGTGTGGGGCACATCCTCGCCGCCTCGCCGCTCCGCACATCGGCATATCTGATCGGGAAGTTCCTCAGCAACTTCCTGGTGCTCGCCTCGATGGCGGGCGTGCTCGCGGTGGCGGCGCCGCTGATGCAGTTCGCGCGGGGCGAGTCCGGCGCGCTCGATCCGATCGCGCTGCTGCTCCCCTTCGCGCTGATCACGCTGCCCCCGCTGGTGCTGACGGCTGCGGCGGCGGTGCTGTTCGAGACCGTGCCGCTGCTGCGGGGCGGCGTGGGGAACGTCGTCTGGTTCGTCGTCTCGATGGTTCTGCTGATGGGAGGACAGACGCGGAACGCTCCTCTCGGGGGCATCGGGGTGCGCCAGGCGGCCGAGTCGATGCGCGCCGCCCTGGTCGAGCAAGGGATCGGCGTCAGCGGCCGGGAGTTCAGCCTCGGCCTGACGTCCGTGGCCGAGCCGTTGCGCACCTTCCGATGGGACGGCTTCACCCCCGACGCGGCTTTCCTGGAGGGTCGGCTGGTCCTTCTCGCGGTGGGGATCGCCGTGGCGCTGCTGCCCGCGCTCTGGTTCGGCAGGTTCGATCCCGCGCGCGGTCCCGGCACCGTGCTGTCCGAGCCGGGCAAGGCCCGGGAGGGGGCTCAGGACGAGATCCTCGGAGACCTCCCGCGCGGTGTCCGGGGAGAGCCCGGCATGGGCGGACCCGTCGGCCGTCCCGGGTTCCCGGTGACGATGACGGCGCCGGTACGTGGCCGGGCCTTCTGGCGGCTCCTCGCGGGTGAGCTGCGCGTCCTCCTTCGGGGCGTCTCGCCGTGGTGGTGGCTCGTGGTCGTGGCCGTGACCGTGGCCGGTTTCGCCACTCCGGAGCCCGCGACGCTGCTCCCTCTCGCCTGGGTATGGCCGGTGCTGGTCTGGTCCCGCCTGGGCACCCAACGAGTCGAACACGGCCTGGAGGGGCTGCTCGGCGCCTACCCGACGATGCGGCGCGGGCTTCTGGCGGAGTGGGTGGCCGGGGTGGCGCTCACCGTCGTGACCGGGATCGCGCCCGCGGTGCGGATGGCGGCCACGGCCGACTGGGCCGGGGCGGGTGCCTGGGCGGGGGGCGCGCTCCTGGTTCCCGCGCTCGCGCTGGCTCTCGGCGTGGCCTGCCGTACCCACCGGGTCTTCCAGGTCGTCTACCTCGGCCTGTGGTACCTGGCCTTCAACGGCGTCGCGGCGCTGGACTACATGGGCGTGGTCAAGTCGGGAGGGCTTCCGGCCGGGCCGTCGCCGCTCGCCGTGGGCGGCCTCGCCCTACTCCTGGTGTGCGCCGCCCTGGCGGTCCGTACGGCACGGCACGCCGTGAGGTGATCCGGCATCCCACCTGGTCGCGCGATATGGGTGGAATGTAACGTTAGGTAGCAGTGGGGGTGCGCTATGAATAAGATCATCTGTGTTGCGGCGCTCGCCGCGATGACCACGCTCGCCACCGCCGGCGCCGGACACCCGATGGACGGCGTGGGCAAACAACAGGTCAGCCGGGAGCAATATCGGATCCTCCTCAACCAGTGCAGGTACGCCGATACCAGCGCCGCCCGGCGGGAGTGCCGCGCGGAGGTCCGGCGGACCTACATCATCGGGGCGAGAAACCCCGGCCTCGACTGCCGGACGTACTCCAGCATCACCGTGTGCGGCGAACTCAAGCTGAGCAAGAGCGAGAAGCAGTGCGTGCAGGACTCCGTGCGGAGCGGCCTCACCTATCGCCGCTCCGAGGTGGAGTGCTACGCGCTGAACGGGGGCGGCAACTGAACCGGCGGTGGGACGGTCGCACATCACCTGCGGCCGCCTCGGCGGCACAGGTACCGATGACACTTTCCGAGGTCGTGATCAGGTACTCGCAGTCTCGTGACAGGAGTCGATAGCGGCCCAGGTCAGGGAGTGGATCCCGACCCGGGTCCCGATCGTTTCCGAGCCTGTTCGGTCTTACGGTTGGCGGCATGGCCCGAAGCCGCCATGCGGGGGCCGAAAAGCCGAAAACACGTTGCAGGAGAAGACTGGGACGCGGAAGGCTCCCGGCGTGAAGATGCACGCCAACCAGCTGACGGTGACCCCGGAGACAGTGCGCACCTTGGTAGATGAGCAGTTCCCCGAGTGGCGGAGACTGCCCATCACGGGCATCGCCGCCCATGGGACGGTCAACGCCATCTTTCGTATCGGCGACCGTTTCACAGCTCGGTTCCCTCTACAACCCGAGGACGTCGACTCGACGCGACGCTGGCTGGAGTCCGAAGCGGAAGCAGCCCGCGAGCTGGCAGGTCGCACACGGTTTCCCACGCCCGAGCCGGTCGCGCTCGGTGAACCCGGCGCGGGATACCCGCTTCCGTGGTCGGTGCAGACTTGGCTGCCCGGCGTCGTGGCCACCAACGAGGACCCGGGCGAATCTATCGCATTTGCCCACGACCTGGCCGATCTCATCAATGAGCTGCGCGCACTCGACACGCGTGGCCGATCGTTTGCCGGCAAGGGCCGGGGAGGCGACCTTCAATCCCACGACGCGTGGATGGAGACCTGTTTCAAGCACAGCGAACAACTCCTGGACGTTCGCCGGCTTCGCCAAATGTGGAAAGATCTTCGAAGTCTGCCGCGCGAAGCAGCCGACATGATGACCCATGGTGATCTCATTCCTGGCAACGTGCTCGTGTGCGCTGGTCGGCTGGCCGGAATTCTCGACGTCGGCGGCTTCGGACCGGCCGACCCTGCTTTGGATCTCGTGAGTGCCTGGCATCTGCTCGAAGCCGGGCCGCGGCAGGTGCTCCGCATGGACCTCGGGTGTGACGACCTTGAATGGGAGCGAGGCAAAGCGTGGGCCTTCGTACAGGCGATGGGGGTCGTCTGGTATTACCTCGAAACCAACCCGGCCATGAGCAGGATGGGCCAACGCACCCTGGAACGCATCATGGCAGACAAATCGCTCGCCTGAGCTTGAATGATCTGGATCATCCTGCGGGCTTCTCATCGGCCACATCCCGCGCTTGGATCTGCTTGTTGATCGCATCGGTGATCACCGCGTCCGCCCCACGTACGGCGTGTTGGTAGATCATCGCCGCCCTCAGGTTGTCGTGCCCCATCCGGGCCATGAGGTCCTTGAGCGGAGATGCCCGGCGCCGAGGCGCTGTGGACGAACGACGCACGCTGCGGCCTGTCATCGACGCCCGGCTATCGAACCGTTGTAACCGAGCCCGCGCGCATCTCCAGAAAACGATTCCACGTTGTCCGATTTTGTAGCCCCGGCGAGTCAACTGGAAATCCTTGGCCGGACCGTTGAAACAGCCAGGTCACCGAGGGGTGTGCGTAATTTCGTGTTCACCGCGGGGTTCGAGATAGGTCCTATGCTGGCGATCCATTTGGGCCAACCGAAAAGGAAGGACTGTCCAGCGTGCCAAGAATCTCGATTGGCTCTCGCGGACGAGCAGGCATCGTCACCCTCGCGATAGCGGGCCTCGTCGCGATAGGAGTGCCGGCCGCATATGCCGAGCCGGCCGCCGACGACAGCGTCTCGGTCACGGTCATGAACACGACCGACCTACACACCCACCTCTTCAACTGGGACTACTATGCGGACAAAGCAGACACGGGGCGTGGCCTGACCAGGGTCTCCAGCCTCGTCGAAAAGGTCCGGGCCGAGAAGGGGCGAGACCACACGCTGCTGCTCGACAACGGCGACACGATTCAAGGCACGCCGCTGGGTAGTTACTACGCCAGGACCGAGCCGATCACCAAGGGCACGGTTCACCCGATGGCCCAAGCGATGAACGCGCTCGGCTACGACGCCATGACCTTGGGCAACCACGAGTTCAACTACGGGATCGAGACTCTGCGCACGTTCGAAAAGCAAGTCGACTTCCCGATACTCGGCGCCAACGTACACGACTGGAACAGCGGCGAGCCCGCCTTCACCCCCTACATCATCAAGACGATGTCGATCGAGGGGCGCGATCCGATCCGCGTCGGCATCCTCGGTCTGACCACACCTGGCTCCGCCATCTGGGACAAGTCCAACGTTGAAGGGCGACTTCGGTTCAACGGGATCGTCGAAGAGGCGAAGAAGTACGTACCGATCATCCGCGATCAGGGTGTGGACATCCTCGTCGCCTCCGTCCACTCCGGCACCAGCACGGGCTCATCGTACGGCGACCAGATCCCATTCCCCGAGAATGCCTCCACGCTGCTCGCCCAGGAGGTCCCCGGCATCGACGTGATCATCGCCGGGCATTCTCACAACGAGATCCCGCAGCAGCTCGTCACCAACAAGGCCACGGGTAAGCAGGTGCTTGTCACCATGGCAGGCTCCTGGGGCAAGGCTCTTGGTGTCATCGACATCGATTTCGCGAAGGTCAACGGTCAGTGGAGCGTGGCCTCGAAGTCGTCCAAGCTGCTGCAGGCGAGCACCGTGGCTGACGACCCGAAGATCGTCGCCTTGACGAGCGCGGCACATCAGAAGGTGGTCGACCACGTCAATGGCGTCATCGGGCAATCCCCTGAGACGATGCCAATGCGTGAGGCCCACTACAAGGACGTGCCCGCGCTGGACTTCATCAACTACGTCCAGGCGGAGGTCGTGAAGAAGGGGCTCGCGGGCACCCCCGAGGCAGCCCTCCCGGTCCTCTCTCTGGCCGCGCCTTTCGACGCCAAGGCCGTCATCCCCCAGGGAAACGTCACGATTCGTGACATGGCGGGAGCGTACATCTACGACAACACGCTGATCGGCGTGAAGATGAACGGCGCCCAGATGAAGGACTTCCTGGAGTGGTCGGCGAAGTACTTCAAGCAGGTGTCGACGCCCGGCCCGTTCAAGCCGGGGACCGTGGCCGGTAACGGCCCGGCCTACAACTACGACGTCGCAGGGGGGTTGACCTACGACATCGACATTTCCCAGCCCGCCGGACAGCGCATCGTCAACCTCTCCTACGCCGGGGCGCCCCTGGACCCCGCCAAGGAGTTCGTGGTCGCGACCAACAACTATCGTCAGAACGGCGGTGGCAACGCACCCCACATCGCCAGTGCTCCGATCGTCTTCAACCCACTGACCGAGGTGAGGGACGAAATCATCGACTGGGTTGTGAAGCACAAGACCATCGACCCGGCCGAATTCGCAAAGGTCGACTGGCGTCTGGTGGTCCAGGGCCAGCCGGTCCTGGTCCTGGACACCGTCCCCACCCTGACCCCCGATTCCACCGCACTCAGCTTCGGAAAGCAGCGGACAGGGGAACGAAGCGAGCCGATGGCGGTGCGGTTCACCAACACCAGCCAGTCCACGATCACCGTCAACTCCGTCGAAGTGCCCTCGGGCTTCGTCGTTTCCGATGACACGTGCAAGGGCCAGCTGGCCTCGGCCGCCTCCTGCGACGTGTCCGTGGCGTTCCAGCCGACCGCCAGCACGACCTACACGGGAAACGTGGTCGTCGACAGCAGCGCCTCCAACAGCCCGACCACCGTGGCGGTCAGCGGCACCGGATTCGGTGTGGAGTTCGGTGACTCCGACGGGCTACCCGACATCCTTCAGCGTGGCAGGCCCCATACCGCGAAATTCACCGTATGGGTCAGCACCGAGTTCGCCGGCGCTGTCGCGAATGTCACGCCTCAGTACGGCCACGTGAAGGGGTGCGATAACGTGCAACTTCGCGCCGGGCAGACGAACGAAATCACCTGTACGGTTCAGGTGGGTGTCAACGCCGCCGGAGTACCCTCCGAGGACAGAAGCCAGACCACGTTCACCCTCGTCGTGACGCCGAAGGCCGGAGACTCTTACTCCCACACCTACCGGCACACCGTCCGCTGACGTACCTGTCGCGCTTTCAACGGGAGCGGCGACCGCTCAGCTCGTAGCTGGGCGCATCACAGCTCGGCGCCGGTGGAGCCTCATAGCTCCACCGGCGCCAACTGACGTGCCTCCCCAAGGGCCCCCGGCCCTGCGCGGCGCACGATTCTGACCAGCCTCTCAGCCATCTACGGCTCTTACGTTGGAACGTCGGTCGTCCCGGAGCCGGGCGCCGCCGCCGGAGGCGCGCTTTTCCTGCGCCCGCGTGCGATCAGCCAGAGGATCCACGCTTGGAACAGTCCGGTGACGGTGTACATCAAAAGAGAGATCGTCGGGTTGAGTGAGGCAACTGGCAGGAAGATCAAGAGCTGCGAGGTCGGGGAGGTGATCGCGAGCAGCACCAGTGCCTCCAAGCCCTGGCTGCCCGGTTGGCGGGTGCTGATTTCGACGTAGCTGGTTGCGGCGATGACGAGCAGCGCGTAGGAGCCGGCGATGACCAGGGCGAAGGTGCCTCGGTCGTATCGGGAGACATAGCGGCTCACGGCTCGTATTGGTCGCATGATCCGGAGTCTGCATCGTCTGGGATGTGCGGGCTTGAGTACAGGTACTTAGATGACGATGGGGGGACTGTCGCCCACGGCCGCACGCCCGGACGACGGGCGGTGGGAGGGCCGTGCGGCGGCGTGGACAGTCCTCGTGCTGCGGCTTCTCGTTGCGGCAAGCGGGGAAGCCGCAGCATCGGCATCACGTCCGCGAAGAACGTTCAGGCACTCTCGCTTACCTCGATGGCGGCCGCGGGGCAGACGGCGGCGGCTTCACGCACCGTGGTGTGCAGGTTTTCGGCCGGTTCGGACTCCAGCAGGATGACGATGCCGTCGTCCTCGCGCTGGTCGAACACCTCTGGTGCGATCAGCACACACTGGCCCGCGCCGCAGCACTTGGCCTCGTCCACGGTGACTTTCATGCGGGGTTCCTCTCTGGCCGGCCAGGTGTCACCGGCATTCGTACGCGCGTCGTGTTGGCCCACAGGAGCGGCGTCACCAGTGCACCGGGACTTCGCGCAGGCCGCCGACCACCAGGCCGTCCACCCGCTGCAGTTCCTCCGCCGGGACGGCCAGTCGCAGGGACGGCAGCTTGCGCAGCAGCACCTCGAGCACGACCTGCAGTTCGGTGCGGGCCAGCGACTGGCCCAGGCAGGAGTGCGCGCCGGAGCCGAAGGCCAGGTGGGGGTTCGGGCTGCGGCTCAGGTCCATGTCGCCGGCGCCGTCGAAGACGCTCTCGTCGCGGTTGGCCGCGGCCATGCTGCAGATCACCGTGGTGCCGCGCGGCAGCACCGTCCCGTCGACCTCGGTCTCCTCCTTCAGGTAGCGCGGCAGGCCGAAGCCGGAGTTGGCGTCAAACCGTAGCGACTCCTCCACCGCCGAACGCACCAGCGACGGGTCGGCCAGCAGCCGTTCCCAGCGGGCGCGGTCGACCAGCAGCATGGAGACCATCTTGCCGATCATGTTCGCGGTGGTCTCGTGCCCGGCCACCAGCAGCGCCATCCCGGTGACCAGCAGTTCGACGTCGGTCAGACCTTGCCCCTCGGCGGCGCTCTCCTTGATCAGCGCGCTGAGCAGGTCGTCGCCCGGCCGCTCCCGCTTGGCGGTGACATGGTCGGACATGTACTGGACGAACTCGGCCTGCGCCGCGTCCATTTCCGCCTGGCTGTAGCGGGTGAGATTGAGCAGCGCGTCGGACCAGTGGGCGAATCGGTCCCGGTCGGCGGCGGGAACTCCGAGCAGGTCGCAGATCACGTACACGGGCAGCGGGAAACCCAGGGACGCCTTGAGGTCGCCGGGCCCGCCGCGCTTGACCATGTCGTCGATGAGCCGCTCGGCGATCTCCGCCATGACGGGCCGCAGCGCGGCCATGCGCTTGGCGGTGAAGTACTTGCCGACCAGACGCCGCCACCGCTGGTGACCCTCCCCGCTGTCGGGGATGATCTGGGCCATCTCGGTGTTGAACACCCCGCCGGATTCGTTGTCCGACAGCCGGGCCGCGTCGGGTGCGTTCAGCAGGCGGGTGAAGCGCGGGTCGGCCAGCACCTGCTTGACGTCCTCGTAACGGGTCAGCAGCTTCGCCTCGTCACCGCTGGGCAACGTGATCCGCGCGACCGGGCACTGCCGGCGCAGCTCCGCCCACTCCGCCGGCGGCTCCAACGCCGCCTCACTGGGCATGGGATAGCTCAGGACCTGCTCGTTCTGGCTCATCGGCTTCTCCTCGGAAGGGCGTTTTTGTGGTCGTTGACGGGGTGTGACCTTGCTTCGGCATCGGGTCGCGAGCGCTCACAGCCGTGCGAGAGCTTCGACCATGTTCTGGCGGTGCACCCGGGCGGCCTTGGCCATGTTCCAGCCGAGCACTCCGGTGATGTGGCCGCCGACGCTGTAGTGGGCGACGAATCGGTTCTCCTCGGGGGCGCCTTCGATCACGTTCACCTGAGCTTCGGGGGTGAGGAAGCCGTGTGCTTGGATCTTGACGTCGTACTGGTCGGTCCAGAAGTAGGGGATGGGGACATACGGGCGGTCCTCGCCCAGGATGTTGGCCGCCACGATCTGCGCCTGCTCGACGGCGTTGGTGCGGTTCTCCAGTCGCAATCGCCTGCCCAGCCCTTCGTGGTGCCAGGAGGCCACGTCGCCGACGGCGTAGACGCCTGGGGCGGCGCGGCAGCGTGAGTCGCATTCGACGCCGTCGCCGATGGCCAGCCCGCTGCCGTCGAGCCAGCCTGTGGCCGGGCGGGATCCGATCGTCACCACGACGGCGTCGGCGGGCAGCGATTCGCCGGAGGCCAGCCGCACTCCGGTGACGCGGCCGTCGTCGCCCGTGAGGGCCTCGGCGGCGACGCCGAGCCGGAGCCGGACGCCGCGACCGGCGTGCAGCGATGTGAGCGCCGTGCCGACCAGGCCGCCGAGCTGGTCGGCCATGACGGCGTGGCCGAGGCCGGCGAGGGTGACGTCGAGTCCCATGCCGCAGGCGGTGGCGGCGATCTCCGCGCCCAGCACGCCCTCGCCGATGACGACGAGCTTGTCCACCGTGGTCAGGCTCCGGCGCAGGGCGAGGGCGTCGTCGAGGGTGCGCAGGACGTGCACGCCCGCCAGGTCGTCCTGACCGGGGAGCCGGTGGGAAACCAGGCCGGTGGCCAAAACCACGGTCTGCGCACGCAGGACGCGACCGGAGGCGGTTCGGACCTCGCGGGCGGCGGTGTCCAGTCCGGTCGCCGGATCGCCGAGCACGAACTCCGCCTCCAGCCTGGCGAGGTCGTCTCGGGAGCGCAGGTGCGCCTTCTCACTCTCCCAGGTGCCCGCCAGCACCTGCTTCGACAGCGGCGGCCGGTCATAGGGAGGGTGCCGTTCGGCGCCCACGACGGTGAGTTCGCCGCGGTAGCCCTTGCGCCGCAGTGCCTCCGTCACGGCGAGGCCGCCTGCCGAAGCGCCCACGATCAGGACGTTCTCAGGGCTGGTCAAGCGCGGTTCCTTTCGATCGAAGCGGGCGATGGCGGCGAGCCGTGGTGGTGACGTGCCACCACAACCGGACTGAACCGTCCGGTTGCTACCGTAGACCCTGTCATTGACATGTGTCGAGAGGTGTTGAAGTCTGGAGTCAACAAACCGGATGATATAGTCCGGTTGCTACGGTAGGTGTCATGTTCAGCGCACGGCGACCCAACAGAGGCCCCAGCGCCGCGGCGGAGAACCGGGCGGCGCTGATCGCGGCAGCCCGCGAGGTGTTCGCCGCCGATGGATACGATGCGCCGCTCACCTCGATCGCACGTGCGGCCGGAGTCGGCCAGGGCAGCCTGTACCGGCACTTCCCCGACCGCGTCAGTCTCGCGCTGGCCGTGTTCGAGGACGGCGTCAGGGAGATCGAAGTGCTCGCCGCGGAGCCCGGCACCACCCTCGACGACATGCTGGCGCTGATGACCGAGCGAGCCATCACCTCGACCGCGTTCATCGACGTGGTCAGCGCCTCGGCCGACGCGCGCCTCATCCATGTGCGCGGCCGGGTGTCGGAGTTGCTGGAGGGCCTGCTCTCCGAGGCGCGGGAGGCCGGCCGGGTACGCGAGCACGTCACCGCCGACGACCTGGTCACGGCCATCGGCATGATCGCGGCGCTCCTGGCCAAGATACCGGCGGACACCCGGCGTGAGACCGCCGACCGTGCTTGGCTGCTCCTGCGCAAGGGCATCGACGTCTGATCGTCACGTGTCGTCGGCGCCGGCCGGGGCGGACAGGGCCACGGCGAATGCCGTGCCGAGGATGCCGACGGCGCCGATAACGAGCGCGTTTCGGACACCTGACCGGCGTGCCTGGCGCCTGCCGGGTGGGGAGTCCGGGCAAGAACCGCGTTCACCGGCTGGGACGCGGTTTCGACGCCTGGTCTCCCGGCGCCTGCGACACCTTCATGGCCCCGGCTTCCCGGGTGGCCTGACCCGCCGTCGCCGTCCCCCGCCGGGGAGATCGCTCCGGCTTTCCGCACCCCGGCGAGATCGGGGCGGGCCCGTTGACGGCCGCCTGGAGGCGTGCCAGGTGCCGGTTCGCCTGGAAGGGTTCAGGACCGTTTCGGCGGGCAACCGCCCGCTACCCCTGCCACACCGCAGAAGAGCCCCGTCGCCAGCGGAAACGCTGCGGCGGGGCTCTTCTAGGTATGTCCGGCCGTCACCGGGGAACTGCGGATGCGCGTCGGCGGTCAGCCGGCCTTTCGCGCAGGACAGGTCGGCGCCTCGAACACCACGCCGTCCAGGAAGTTGCCGGCCGTCGGGGTGCCTCCCGCAGCCGACACCGACTCGAAAGCGAATCGTGTGGTGGTCTGTCCCGGAGGTACGACGTACACCCCGGTGTAGTGACCCCAGGCGGTGTTGTCGTCGGAGATGTCCGCGGAGGAGGCCCCGGTGGGGATTTGAGCCACGGTCGCGCCCGGTGCGCCGATGAGCACCCGCATCACGTCGGTACCGAGGCGGCCTCGGTGATACAGCGACCAGGTCATCGGTGTTCCCGGAACGGTGGGCAGATCCTGGTAGAGCGTGGAGACCTGGGTGGCGTTGAGCTCGGCGAACTGCTGGCCGTCGGCTGCCGGGACTCCGCTCGCGCCGCCGCGCCAGAACTCCAGCTTGTTGTCGGTGGCGGTGGTGTGCCAGCCGACACTCGGGTTGGTGGAGGCGTCGGAGATGGACCAGTCGACCGTGGCCACGGGTGGCGCCTCGAAGCTGCCGTTGACCAGGTTGACCGGTGTGTAGTCGCAGATGACGGTGACGGTGACCGTGGCGGTGCTGGTTCCGCAGGCGGTGGTGATGGTGTAGGTGAAGGTGTCGGTGCCGCTGAAGCCCGCGGCGGGTGTGTAGATCACGTTGCTACCGGAGATCGTCGCGGTGCCGTTGCCGGGCTTGGTGACGCTGCTGATCGTCGGTGCGGTCGCGGTGTCGTTGGCCAGGACGGGCACGCTGACTGGTGTGCCCCGCATGACGGTGGTGGTGGCGGTGTCGTCGGCGGCCCTGGTGGGCGAGATGGACTGCCCGCCGACGATCTGGATCGGGGGAGCGGGTGTGTTGCCTCCGAGCTGGCCCGGAGCGGCGATGACGCTGCTGATCCCGGTCGGCCGGATGGTCATGCCGCCCCCGATGGTGCCCTGCCTGACCCGGAAGGTGATGACCTTCGCAGGGGGGTCGGTCTTGGTGCCCGGCGAGGTGATCGACAGGGTGTTGCCGCTGATGGTGCCGGTCCCCGACTGGCCGACGACATCGGCGCCTGCCAGCAGTGACGACAGGTCCCACGTGGTGGTGTAGCTCCTGACCAGCAGCGGCCACTGGGCCGTGCGGTGCGCCAGCGTGAGGGTGAAGGTGTCGCCCGGTGTGATCTGCCCGCCCCACAGGGATGGGGAGGTGTCGACCGAGACCGACCCGCTGCCCAGCCTCATGCCGAACGCGTTCTTCCAGTAGTAGTCCACAGGGTAGGTCGTCTGCCCTGGCCGGATACAGGGCGCGGCGGCTTGCGTGACAGCCTGCCGCGCGGTGGTGGCGGCGTGCGTGTCGGCACTGGCCACCACCTGCGTTCCCGATGTGGCCAGCAGTGTCAACAGGGCGCAGGCCAGCGCGGTGAGCGCGGATCCGGATCGTTGTGACATCAACGTTGAACTCCCAGTCTGTCCTAGGGATGTCTTCGTAGATCGACTTCACAACGAAGCTACTCTCTGTGTTCGATTCATCGCGTCAGGTGACGAGCTGTGTGATCTTCGTGTCGCAGGCGGGACCTGCGGTGCTCGCCGCGCACCGGAGAGGTGGAACGTCCAGGGGGAAGCCTCCGGCGCGGATGAACGGGAAGGAAGGGGCGAGGTAAGGACACAGTCCATGTCAAAATTGCAGTCGACTTCATATTTGGAGTGGAGTTAGGCTTTCGGCCATGTCTGAAGGGCTGCGGGAACGGAAGAAGCGGCAGACGCGGCAGCGCATCTCCGATGTGGCCATCGGCCTGTTCGTGCAGCGGGGCTTCGAGCGCGTCACGATCGCCGAGGTCGCCGCTGCGGCGGAGGTGTCCGTGAACACCCTCTACAACTACTTCCCGGCCAAGGAGGACCTCGTCCTGCCGCCGGACCAGGCCTCCCCGCAGCGGCTCGCCGACATCGTGCGGCAACGCCCGTCCGGCGACTCCGCCGTGCGGGCGGTGCTGACCGGGCTGCGTGAGGAGGTGCGGCGGCGCGACCGCAAGCTGGGGCTGACCGACGGGTTCGGCCGCGTCCTCGAGATGATGCTGGCCGCCCCCACGCTTACCGCCCGGCTGGGCGATCTCGCCCAGCAGATGACCGACGCCCTCGCCGCCGCCCTCGCCGAGGAGACCGGGACCGCGCCGGACGACCCACTGCCCCGCATGGTGGCCTGGCAACTCGGCTGTCTCCACTCGCTGGTCTACGCCGAGATCGGCAGGCGCACCACGGCGGGAGAGAACCCCGACGCGATCGCCGAGGCCGTGCTGGACCTCCTGGACACCTTCGAGGACCTGCTCGGCGAACGCGTTCTCAGCTATGCCGTACGAAAGGAACAACCTTGTTCAGAGTGATGATCCGCGGCAAGTTCGGCGGGCTGAACGACGCCGGTCGCGCCGCCGTCCTGGCCGCGGGTGGCGCCGCCTTCACCGAGGCGGGAGCCTTCACCCACGACTCGAGTCTTTCGGCCTTCACCTTCCGCTGCCAGGTGCCCGCGGGCCCGGATGACGGCGAGAACGATGCCGTCCGGAAGGCGACGGCGGCGTTGGACGCGCATGGCCACCCGTATCAGGTTCTCCACGTCGCGGTGACGGACATGCGCCATATCAAGATCCGCCGGAAAGGCCGGCGGGAGTGAGCCGCTGAACCGCGCCGCCCTTGTCACGTCGGCCCCTGCCCTACCCGGCAGGTGTGATCCGCCGCCACCGGACATCTCCTCGGCTTCGGGCTACCAATCCAGGCGCACCCCCGCCATGTCCACGTAGCCGATGACATCGCTCTCCGACAGCCGCTGCCGAGCCGTCTCCCATCGCCGCATCTCACTGTCCTCGTCGGCGTCCTCCTCGTACCAGCCTGTTCCCGCGACCCAGGCCTCCAGCCAGCCGGCCAGACTCTCGGTGTCGACGTACCACGCGTCGTGCCAGTCGTCCTCGATCCCGTTCGGCTCGAAGAGCAGCACGGTGCCCTCAGGGCTCCGGCAGTCCACGGCGGCGTACATGCCGCATCCCCAGTCCAGGATCGGCAGGACATCCACCGGCCAGTACGCCTTCTCGCCACGCTCTGATGTCGCGCGTTCCTCGTGATAGACGCCCACGGCGGTACGCCCTTCTCCCCGGAGCGGGAAGAGCCGGTAGTCGGGGCCGAAACCGCCGTTGGCCACCTCACGATAGAGCCGTGCGAGCAGCGGAGGAAGCTCGAACCCCAGGACGCTCTCCGCCTGTGCCACCTCTTCCGCCGTCGCGGTGGGAGGCAGCCGTTCCTCGGTCGCACTCGCCTTCACGGACACGTGCCGGAGGAGATCATCGATGTCTGTCATGGCGAGGATCCTGCCAGCCGCCCACGACGGACTCGCACGCATCCCGAGGAGCGACAGGCCGCTCGGCCGGGCTACACCGCCGACGTGTGGCCGTACACCAACGAGGAACTCGTCGGCCAAGCGTTGACCGGCGAGTGGCGTGAGCGCGCCGTGCCGGCCACCAGAGTGGGGCTGAAGTCGCGGGCGCGGCCGGCGTCAGTCAGCCCGCAGGAGGGTGTGCAACTCGGCGGTTTCGAGGATGTGGGCCCGTGAGGGAAAGACCCGATGGAGCAGGACGTCGTGCGCTTCGGGGTCAGGGTCGGCGACGCCGTCGGCCAGGACGTAGAGCTGGTAGTCGCGGTCGGCCGCGTCGAGGACGGTGGACAGGACGACGCCGCTGGTACTGATGCCCGCGATGATCAGAGTGGTGATGCCGTGTTCGCGCAGCCGCTGATCGAGGTCGGTGGTGGACAGGCCTCCGTGACGGATCTTACGCACGATGATGTCTCCGTCCTGGGGAGCGAGACGTTCGTGGACAGCGGTGTCAAGGTCTGCGTGGTGCATGAGACGGTGCTGGGCGACCGGTGCGAAAGACCTGTTGGTGGGCGGGATCGCAGCCCAGTCGGCCTCGGTGAAGCCGACCCGGACATAGGCGACGGTGCCGCCCTTGGCGCGAACGTCGGCGATTACCTTTTCCATGCGTCCCAGCAGGGCTTCACTGTCGCTTTCGGGGAGCAGCGCGAGGATCGCGGGCTGATAGTCCATGACGAGCAGGGCGGTGTGTGCGGGGTCGAGTGCGGGGGTGGTGCTCATGCGAGTGTTTGCCTTTCCAGTGGCGCCCGGTCGGCGTTCTTGTGTTGGGGCGTGCGGTCGTGTCGAGGGAGGAGGAGCGAGGTCGCCAGAAGGAGGAGACCGGCGATCGCGATCGCGGTGCGGGGGCTGGTGAGGCCGGCCAGCAGGCCCCACAGTCCGGTCATGGCCGCGATGGTGGCTTTACTGGTGATCGACCAGGCGGACAGCGTGCGGACGACCCGGTCCGACGGGAGCTGTTCGAGCCGGTAGGTAGCGAATACCGGGTTGAACACGCCCATGCAGGTGATCAGCCCGAGTTCGACGGCGATGACGAGGACGAGCCCGGCGGGGCCGGGGCTGATGAAGGCCAATCCGAGTGACCAGCACGCGCGCAGCGTCCCGGCGGTGAGCATGACCTTGTGCTGTCCGAACCGTGCGAGGAGCGGGCGGGCCAGTCGCGAGCCGATGAGGCCGCCGACGCAGGGGACGCCGAAGGCGAGGCCGTACTGCCAGGGTGCGAACCCGAGGTCACCGAGCATGAGGACGGCGAGCAACGGCGAGGCTGCCATGATCAGGCCGCTGACCAGGACCGTGTTGAAGAACAGCGGGCGCAGCGCCGGGCTGGCGAGGATGTACCGCCATCCCTCCAGCAGGTCGCCGGCTCCGGGCCGGGGCGGTGCGGCGGTTCGCGCGGGACGTGGCTCCCGCCCGCCGATGGCGCGGACCCCCGCGGCCGAGAGGAGGAAGCTGACCGCGTTGGCCGCCACGCTCGTCACCGGGCCCACCAGCCCGATCGCGGCGGTACCGAGCGGCGGCCCGAGCGCGGTGGCGGTCCAGGCCGTGGCCTCGAACCGCCCGTTCGCGACGAGCAGGTCCTCGGACCGGACGAGCGCCTTCAGACATGCTCCGCTCGCAGCGGTGAAGGCGATGTCGGCCGCGCCGACAACGACCGCCACGATCAGAAGTTGGGCGAAGCTCAGCCAGCCGAGCACGTAGGCGGCGGGAACGCTCATCAGCGCCGCAAACCGGATCAGGTCCATCGCGATCATCACCGGCCGTTTGCGCCGGAACTCCACCCACGGCCCGAGCGGCACCGCGACCACCGCCCCGACCGCGAGCCCCGCGGCGGCCAGCACCGACACCTCGGTGGGCCCTGCGTCCAGAGCGAGAATCGCGATCAGGGCGAACGCGTCGAACGCGAGCCATGTGCCGAACGTGCTGACCGCATACGCGGCCCAGAACCACCTGAACCGCCGCCCCAGCGACCTTCCCAACGCGCACCCCGTCATCTCCAGGAAACAACCATCCATTGATTTGAGAGATCAAAACGCGCAGTTGGTAGGCAGGTCAAACAACCAGTCGACCGAAGTCACACAACCATGAGTTGTGCACTAAGGTCGGTCGATGTGGATCTCGATGCTGTGCGCACGTTCGTCGCCGTCGTAGACACCGGCCAGTTCCAGGACGCCGCCGCAGATCTGTCGATCACCCAGCAGGCCGTCTCCAAGCGCATCGCCGGGCTGGAGAAGGACCTCGCCGTGCGGCTGTTCACCCGCACCGCGCGCGGGGCCCGGCTCACCATCGACGGGCAGGCGTTCCTGCCCCACGCGCGCGAGCTGCTGCGTGTCGCCGAGCGCGCGGTCGCGTCCGTGCGCCCCGGAAGCCGTCCGCTGCGCGTCGACGTGATCGCCTCGCGCAGCGCGGCGTCGGGCCTGATGCGCGGCTTCCACCGCGCGCACCCCGAGATCGAGCTCGACGTGGTGATGCTGTTCGATGTCGAGACGGCCCTCGCCGCCATTCGGTCCGGTGCGATCGACGCGTCCTTCCGTGCCGTCGCCGTGCCCGGCCGGCCCCTTCCCGAGGACATCGAGTCCGTCTGGGTGCTCGACGAGGTGCTCCAGCTCCTCACCGGGCCCGCCCACGCGCTGGCCGGCGCCCGGTCGGTGACCGTCGCTCAGCTCGCCGGGCACCGGATCTGGATGCCCGGCATCGTCCCCGGAACCGAGTGGGCCGCCTACTACGACGATCTCGTCGCCGAGTTCGGCCTCACCATCGAGGCGACCGGCCCCAACTTCGGATCCGACGCGCTCCTCGACACCATCGCCGACACCCCGGCCTTGGCCACTTTCATGGGCGAGCAGACCCGCCTGGTCTGGCCCGCCGGCCACGGCCTGCGCCGTATCCCGGTGACCGACCCGACGCCCGTCTACCCGCACTCGCTCCTGTGGCGCCGCGACAACCCCCACCCGGCGCTGGCCACCCTCCGCGCCCACCTCGCCGCCGCAGCGGCCGGCCACGACGCCGCCGGGACCTGGGCGCCGGGCTGGGTGATTCGGCGCTGAACGCCGCCGCGTCTGCGATCGGCAATGACAGGCCGACTTCCGGCGCCGGCTGCCGCGCTTCCAGCAGGGCGCCCTGCGCGCCAATCTCGCCATCGCCGACCGATCGGGGGCACTCCGGCGCAGGTGGCACTGGCGTGGGTGCCGGCGCGTGACCCCCATTCCGGGCACCAAACCCCCCCAAGCACCTGGCCGACCTCGACGCCCTACCCGCACCGCGGGGCGCCCGCTACTGATGCCAAGCCGCGTCCGGCTGCCAAGGCTGCAAAACGCGTTCGGCCAGTGAACACGGGAACCTTTACCATCACGTCGCTGGTCCGTCTCTGCGGCGTGCGGCGATTTTGTCGGGGGGCTGCCGTAGCGTCGTGGCCACGACCGTGGCGGGCATGTCGTGAATGGAGTCGACTCCGAGTCCGGTCAGCCGATCAGGAGCGTGGCCGCAGTGCCGACACAGCTCGGCACCAAGGTCGGAAAGGAACGCCGATGAGTGGTGTACGAGTACTGGTTGGCACGCGCAAAGGCGCGTTCATCCTGACGTCGGACGGCAGGCGCGAGCGGTGGGACATCAGTGGCCCTCATTTCGGGGGCTGGGAGATCTACCACCTCACGGGATCTCCCGCTGATCCGTCCCGGCTGTACATGTCGCAGTCCGGTGGCTGGTTCGGACAGTTGATCCAGCGTTCCGACAACGGCGGTGCCACCTGGGAACCGGTCGGTAACCAGTTCCAGTATGCGGGTGTCCCCGGCACTCACCAGTGGTACGACGGCACGCCGCATCCATGGGAGTTCGCGCGAGTCTGGCATCTCGAACCCTCGCTGACCGATCCGGACACGGTTCATGCCGGGGTTGAAGACGCCGCCCTGTTCCGCTCGGTGGACGGCGGGCAGACCTGGCAGGAACTGCCTGGGCTGCGCGACCATCGCTCAGGGCCTTCCTGGCAACCGGGCGCCGGTGGGATGTGTCTGCACACGATCATTTCAGACCCGCACGATCCCGGGCGTATCGTCGTGGCGATCTCGGCTGCGGGCGTGTTCAGAACGGACGACGCCGGCAAGAGCTGGCAGCCGATGAATCGTGGCCTGCGGTCCGAAGGCATTCCTGACCCGGATGCCGAGGTCGGTCACTGCGTCCACCACATCGCGATGCACCGGTCGCGTCCAGAGGTGCTCTTCATGCAGAAACACTGGGACGTCATGCGCAGTGACGACGCCGGTGAGTCGTGGTACGAGATCAGCGGCGACCTGCCCAGCGACTTCGGATTCCCGATCGCTGTCCACGCGCACGAGCCGGACACCGTCTATGTCGTTCCGATCAAGAGCGACTCGGAACACTACCCGCCCGAAGGAAAGCTCCGTGTGTACCGCAGCAGGACGGGCGGAAACGAATGGGAGCCGCTCACGAAGGGGTTGCCACAGAGCCACTGCTACGTCAACGTGCTACGGGACGCGATGGCCGTCGACTCGCTGGATTCGTGCGGCGTGTACTTCGGTACGACCGGCGGACAGGTGTACGCATCGGCCGATGCCGGCGACAGCTGGGCGCCCATCGCCCGAGACCTTCCGGCCGTGTTGTCGGTCGAAGTCCAAACGTTGACATGATCCGTGTCGTGCTCCCGGCGCATCTGCGGAACCTCGCACGTGTCGAAAGCGAGGTGAGGATCCACGTTCAGGGGCAGGTCACGCAGCGCTCGGTCCTCGACGCGCTTGAGGCCCGCTATCCGATGTTGCGCGGGACGATCCGTGATCACGTCACGCAGCGGCGTCGACCATTCGTGAGATTCTTCGCCTGCGAACAGGATCTGTCCCACGAACTGCCGGACACCCCGTTGCCCGAGCCGGTCGCAACGGGGGCCGAGCCGTTCATGGTCGTGGGAGCCATGGCGGGCGGGTAGGCATCGGTGCCTGTTGGACAAGGTAGGCAGTACGGACGAGGAGAAGCCCAGGCAGGGACGAATCTCTGACCTGTGCTTCTAGTACTCCAGTGACATTTCGCGATCATGGATCATGGTGGGGATCTGCGCTGGTAGTGGCAGCGTCGGGCGGTCGCTTGATGGCGGCGGCGCCATGACATAGCCGCGCACGTCATCGCGGACGGCGTCGGCGTCCCAGCACGCGGTGCGCAGCAGGCGTTGCATCGCCTGCGGGCCGGTCAATCCGGCATGCTCGGCCAGATTCCAGCAGTTCTTGTGTTCGAGGTCGGACAACAGCCCACGCACGTACGCGGTGGCGGTGCGACGCGGCTCGGTGCGGCCGAAACGGCCTGCGATCCGGCCCATCAGGTCGTGAAGCTGACATCCAGCCGCCAGGGTCTACAGTGTCCGCCACGGCCACTACGCGATCTACAGATGTCTTCACAAACACCGAATGATCACGTGGTGGCCGTCTTTATGCGAGCCGCCCTTACCCGGCCTCCGCCATCAAGATCGCAAAGTGTCGCTCATGTCGTCCGAGAGCCGCACGATGTGCGGGATCCCGGCCGGGTTGCTGATCCAGTGGGCGGCCAAGCCCGAGGGCAGTGGTTCGAGCTCGTCCTGCGGATGCACGCCGTGCTCGGCGAGGTGGCGGGTGGCCAGCTCCACGTCGTCGGTGAAAAGCTCCAGCCACACCTGCGCCTGGGCGTAGTTGTCCACCCGGTCGAACCACAGCTTCACCGGGCCGAACTGGACGGACGCGCACTGCGCCACCGCGCCGTCCACCCCCTCGCCGCTCTCCTCGGCCACCTCCATGCCGAGCACGTCCCGATAGAAGGCGACGGTGCGGTCGAACTGGGCCTTGGGCAGTTTCATGGCGACGTTGCGGCCGCCCTGGAACGTGGGTCTCATGGCTGGGTCTCCTGATCGCGGTCGAGGTAGGTGCTGAGGGCGTGCAGGGTGCGGTCCCAGTCGCGGGCGAGCGCGGCCAGGAAGGATTGGGCGGTCGCCATCGGGGCCGATTCGAGGTGGTAGCGGACGCGGCGGCGTTCCGCCGGCACCGCCCGTACGAGACCGGCGCCGGACAGCAGGGCGAGGTGCTTGGCGATCGCCTGGCGGGAGATGGGCAGGCGATCGGCGAGGTCGGTCGCGGTCGCCGGGCCTCGGGCGGCGAGCTCGGCCAGGATGGCCCGCCTGCTGGAGTCCGCCAGCGCGGCGAACACGGCCACCGCCACCTCCTCGGGGTCAGTGTCGGCCATCGAGGTGGCGCACCAGCTTGGCCAGCTCCTCCCGCCAGCCCTCGACGTTGCCCCGGTAGGCGGCGGCGAGCTCGTCGGGCGGCTGCGCGAACCCCGTCTCGGTCAGGCTGAGCCGGGTGCCGTCGCCGACGGGATGGAGCGCGATCTCGACGTGGGTGCGGCGCGGGTCGCCGGGCGGGAGCCCTTCGAGGGGCCAGGTGAAGCACAGACGGCGCGGCGGCTCGGCGGTCTCGATCCGCAGGACCGACCACATGCCGCCCCAGCACACCCTGATCTGGCCGCCCGGTCGCAGGTCGTCGATCTCCGCCTTGTCGCCGAGCCAGCCGCCGAGCCCGTCAGTGGTGGTCAGGGCCGCCCACACCTTCTCGATCGGGTGGGCGAGGTCGAGCGTTCGCTCGATGCGATCGGGGATCGGCATTCGGCACCTCCATGGCAACCATCCGGTTGCCGCAACTATATAGCAACCTGATGGTTGCGACAATCTCAGGTGATGCCGTTCGGATTCACCACCACCAGCTTGTTCCCGTGCTTGTGCCAGTACGTTTCGGTCCGCGCTTGGACGGTCGGGAAGGTTTGTCGCCCCTGCGAATGATCACGTGGCCGTCTCTATGCGACCCACCCCCACCCGGCCTCCGCCATCAAGATCGCAAAGTGTCACTGGAGTACTAGGGTGCGAAGAGTCGCAGCAACTCCGCTTGTTCGGGGTGTACGGGAAGTACCGGGTTGCCGGCACGCGGGTAGATCTCGGCTGCTGCCCACTGCGCGGCTCGGACGCTGGACGCGGTTCCGATTCTGACTCCACGCGCACGCAGTTCGGTGATTAACCGTTTGGCATCGAACAGGTACACCGACTCGATACACCAGGGGCGAGTGCTGCCTCGTGACGAAGTGTGCAGCCCCCCTCATGGCATTTCAGAGAAATATGCAGGGGCGCGAAGGGATACAGGTCGTAAAACAGCGGCCTAGGGCGCGGGCATGCCGATATTGAGGCAGCCGCATGTCAGACAATGGTGATGACGTCTCTTCGATTTTAGCGAGCCTCCTTTTCGGGCAGTACCGGCAGTCCGGTTCCGGAGTCGAGCAGGAGTCGGTTGCCCAGGGGTTTGTCGAGTGTGACGGTGATCCGGGCGGTAAGAAGCATCAGGTTGCAGAGTCCGTCGCCGGCTTCCTCGTCCACGTCGACCACCACCAGGTCTTCGGTCTCGTAGGCGCGGGCGCCGTGGATCTGGTCGCAGGTGCCGTGGCCGTACCGGAGAAGCAGGTCCCGGGGCTTCGCCGGGGTGAGGTCGAAGGCCATCACCTCCTTGTGCTCACCTTCTTTCAGGGCCGGGCGCGGGCTGATCCGCGATGGGTGGACCGCCACCCGGCTGAACCTTTCCTTGACGCCCTGCACCGTGAAGTGCCAGGCGGGCACCTGAATCGTCCCTCGGCTGGTGCGCAGCGGCACCTCGCCGAGCTCGGCGCCGGTGACCTGGAGCGGGGTGCAGCCGTCCGGCGGGCACTCCTCGTCGATGAAGTCGGCGGCCTTGCTCCGCTCCGCGTACGCCGTCGCAGCCGTGACCAGCGGAACCGTCAGTGTGGAGCCGTCCGGCCAGCTCATTCGCCTGCTGGGCGGGGTATCCGCGGGCAGATCGACGTCAAGGGACCACGCGCCGTTGTGCACGCTCAGGGGCACCCAGTCAGGAATCCGTTCTCGCGGCTGGATGTCGAGATCGTCCAGTGGGACGAAGCCTGTCCGCCATGCGCGGTCGTCCTCGGAGTCGTGCCAGCGCTCCACCACCTCACGGGCGCGATCCTGGAACTCTCCCGGCGACATACCGCGATAACCGCATGCGGCCAGCAACAGCACCAACGAGAGGAACCAGATCATTTTGCGCAAGACGGCTCCTGAGTCACGGAGGAGAGGGGCCACCGTAGCAGCGAGGGGGCGGGCACGGCGGCCCCATTCCTTTCCCGGCCTGGGGCGCCGTGCCTTCGACCTGCGTGACTCAGTCCGCGACGAGGCGGGCTCGCTGTCCCTCGTGCTCGCGTTGCCGCCGGATGACGTAGCTGCCCGGTGGGCAGCCGGTGGCGCCGTGCTCGGGGTGGAGCAGGTAGGCGACGGCCGAGGTCTCGAAGACGCCGATCGCCAGCCGGTCGGAGTCCAGCACGTAGGTCGTCCACCGGCAGGTGCCCGGGTCGGCGACAAGGGTGTGCGGGTTGCCCCCGGCCGCGCCGCGGAGCAGTTCGACCCCCTCGGCGGGCACGTCCGTCCAGCGGGAGTCGGGCCAGACCTGCACGGAGGAGGCGATGACGGGGAGCGGGATGACGATGAGGTCGCCCTGGGCCTGGAGCCCGTGGACGACGGGGATGCTCGCCGACCGCTCAAGGTGGTCGAGCACGGCGAGTCCGGTCTGCCGGGAGAGCGAAGCGAGAGTCACGGTCATGGAAGTCACCTCAGGTTCGGCGGAGAAGAAGGGAGTACTGCTCGGCGGAGAGCCCGTAGGTCCAGCCGGCGGCGGCGATCGGATCGTCGAGGAAACCCGGCACGGTCAGCCCGTACCGGCGGCGGCGTCCGTCGCGTTCGACGGACCCGTTGACCGCGAGGAGCACCCTGGTCTCCCTGCGCATGTCGTAGAGCCGCAGTTCCGAACCGGGATTGCCGGGGTCCGGTGCGGAGGCGACCAGCCGCAGCCCGGCCCGGTCGATGTAGGACGCCCAGCCGATGTGCTCGATCGCGCACCGCCTGACCTCGACGTTGGCCTCCCGCGCGATCCGCTGGACGCTCGGATCGGTGATCACCCAGGAGGGCACCCGTGTCCCGTGCCAGGCGTGCACGTCCCACCCGTCGGCGTACCGCACCGCGGGGCCGTCCGCGCTGTGCAGCCGTACCTCGCCGTCGTCGCCGCACACCTCCGTGCGCATGGTGACGGGGCGCTCGGAGATGACGCACGCACCTTCACGAGGCCACCACCAGCCACCTGACCGGGCCACCGCCGCCCACAGGTCGAGCCGCCGGTTCTGCTCGGGAGTGAAGGGTACGCCGGCCGCCCGGCGGAGAGCGTCGTAGTGGGCGATCCAGGAGACGCACTGTGTGTCGTACCAGGCGTTCCGAAAGCGGTGTCGCGAGTCGTGCGCCGCCAGCAGCGGCATGCGGAGTGAACCGTCGGTGGATCGGGTGAGCGGGCTGCGAACCTTCTGGCGGATCAGCTGGTCCATCGACTGACGGCCCCATCCGACCTGGGCGTCGAGTGCTGTGCACAGCTGTCTCATCAGCGAGGAGAACCGGGACGGCAGTGGCCATGCGGAGATGCGGTCGACGGTTTCCGAAGGCCGTGGACGTACACCCGGCGGGACGGTTGTCAGGGCTGTGACCGGTGAGGGGGCCCAGTGAAAACGTGGCGGGGCGAGCCCGATCAGGCGGTAAAGCTCGGAGATGGCGGCCTCTGCGGCCGGACGGTCGGCGGGCAGCGTCGACAACGCCCGGCCCAGCCATTCTTCACGAATGTCGGCAGCTTCCCGCTGCACGAGAACGCTCACCGGATGAGGGTGGCGTCGTCCTTTCTTACGATCATGTCCGGAATGGTGACAGATCGACGCGGTGCCTGTCCACCGCGTACGAGGCCGGACACCGCGCGGCAGGCGTGACGTTTCCAGGTACGCGGGCCGGGTCGTCAGCGCAGTGGGAAGGGGTCCGGAGCGGGAGGGCGGCGCTTCCACCGGTAGGTGCCGGACGGCCCGTCCGCCACCTCGTAGCCAGGCAGGTCTTTGATGCCCACGGTACGGAAAGGCCGGCCATTGTTGTCGATGGTCGCGGTTCCCTTCCTGCCCCGACTGCTCCAGTCCACGAGGATCCGCCAGCGGCAGTCGCAGTTACGAGTGGCGCCGAAGATGTGGAAGATCTCGGCATCGCTGTCCGAAACGCGGCCGCCACGATGCCCGCCACCCATATCCGCGAGCTTTTGAGTCTCGCTTTCCAGTCGCGCTGTTCGGGGCCGTGTGAGCGGCGGATCGGACGGTTCCTGCTCGCGGTCATTGATCACCGGCCATGGGTTTGGTGGCGCCACAATATGCCAACACGAAGGAACTGCTGAACCTACCCGACAAAGTGCTTCGTGGGTCGTTCAGGTCACCGTTTGAGGACTGGTGGGTCGTGCGACACACTGATCGACATGACGACCACCCCCCATGCTCCGACAACGTGGACTCTCGCCGCGAGACGTCACCGTCTGGTAGCCGCGATCATAGACGGTTTGATTTTTGCCGCAGTGGTATTACCGATCCGCGCGCTGCTCGGCACTGATTACGAGGTGTCCGATGAATCGACTCTCGTTGGTTATCTCAACCCCTATGCGGGAAACTCTTATTGGCCGATCGATGTCTTGGTCACGGTCCTTCTCGCGGTCTACTTCTGGCTGCAGCACGCGCTGTGGGGGCAGACGCTCGGCAAGCGACTCTGGCGTCTGAAGGTGGTGTCCGGGGTGACCGGAGAGCCGCCCGGCTTCCGTCAGGCGGGAATGCGGGTTCTTGTCTACCCCGTCCTGACATTGGTGCCCTACCTCGGAGTGCTGATCAGCCTGGTCGATCCGCTGTGTGCGTTCTTCGGTTCGAAGCGCCGATGCCTGCATGACGTGATCGCTGAAACCGTCGTGGTCGACCTCGGCAGCCCCGTCCGGGAAAAGTCCGGAGGATCCGGATCCCTGTTCGGCCTGGGCGTCGTCCTCATCCTTCTCGCTGCCCTCGTGGTCGTCTCCGCGCTGGTGTGGATGTAGCCCACCGCGGCGAATACGGGCCTGATCCGCGCACAGGTCGCGGGAACGGGCTATGTGGAGCCCCTGTCGTCGCCGGTCGGTGGGCGGCTCCACAGCGGGTAGGGGATGCCCGCCATCCGGTTGATGACGAATCCCTGGATGACGATGACCAGCACCGAGAGCATCATGATGCCCAGTTGAGGGGGCGTCCGCAGCAGGCCCAGCGCGACGATCAGGGTGGTGGCGCCGGCCGGCGGGTGCGCGGCGTTGAACACCGGCATCAGCCCGCAGGTCAGGCCGAGCGCGATGGCAGAGGCCAGAATCCGGTTGGGGCCGATGCTCTCCAGGTCGGGCGGGGCGTTCAGCAGCCCGGTGACCGCCAGCGCGAACCAGCCGGCCAGCACCCCGATCAGGTGCCCGATCAGGCTGTTGTGCGGCGAGGCCGAAGGGCTCCGCGGCGTGTGAAAGAGCAGGAAGGCGGTGGGACCCAGGGACGGGAAGACGAACGGGGCGTTGGTGGCGAAGGAGATCGCCGCCATGAGTCCCAGCGAGATGAAGCTGTTGAGACCGCTGTACACGGCGCGCACGGCTCGTTCCGGGTAACGCCGTACCAGCTCGTCCAGTTGGAGCGCGGCGATCCCGTGCCGGGGACGGTCGTTCAAATGTCGCTCCGCTCCCAGCCCCGCCGGGGCGCGGTGGTGCCGATGACCTGTGGATCGCGGGCCCGGTAGACGATGTAGGGCCGGAACAGGTACTGCACCGGGGCGGTGAACGAGTGCACCAGCCGGGTGAACGGCAGGATCGCGAACAGCAGCAGCCCGGACACCGCGTGGATGCGGTACTCCACCGGCGTACCGGCCATGAGCGAGACCTCCGGCTGGAAGACGAACAGGCTGCGCACCCAGGGAGCGATGTCCGTCCGGTAGTTGTAACCGGGGCCCGAGGCGTTGATCAGCGTGGTGGACAGCCCGAGGCCCAGCGCGCCGACCAGGAAGATGTACATGATCTTGTCGTTGAGGGTGGTGGCGAGGAAGACCGGCCCGGTGGTGCGGCGCCGCCAGATCAGCAGCATGAGGCCGCCGAAGGTGAGCACTCCGGCGGCTATGCCCACCCAGAGCGCCATCGTGTGGTAGTCGTTCTCGTCGAAACCGGCGGCGTCCGTCCAGCTCTGCGGGATGAACAGGCCCACGAGATGACCCGCCAGCACGCACAGCAGCCCGATGTGGAAGATCGGGCTGCCGAACCGCAGCAGCCGCGACTCGTACAGTTCCGATGAGCGCGTGGTCCAGCCGAACCGGTCGTAGCGCCACCGCCAGATGAGGCCGGTGACGAGCAGGGCGACGGCCGCGTAGGGCAGCGCCCCCCACAGGAAGATGTCAGCGGGCGAGGGCATCGCGGGCCTCCAGACGCGCCTGCCGGTTCCGGTCTGATGCGTACGAGGTCATCCGGTGCCTCCGGGGTTGCCGACGGGATTCCAGGGGAGGAGGCCGGTGGCGTTCAGACCGACCGGTTCCGGGCCGGCGTCGAGCGGGCGGCTCCCCAGTGCGCGGGCCGCCTCGCGGGTGCGGGGAGAGGAGCCGGGCAGCGTGCCGCACACCGCCTCCAGCAGCAGCGCGTACGGCGTGCCGGCCTCCACCAGGGCGAACCGCAGCAGCTCCAGGCCGGTCCGGTGCTCCTGGAGCAGCGCCGTCCCGTCCTCAGGTTCCAGGGCCGCGTACTCCAGGACGGCCGGCAGGTAGTCCGGCAGTTCGGTGCCGTCCGGGGGGAGGAGACCGTGGGCCCGGTAGCGGGACTTGAGCGTGGCCAGTGAGAACCCCCGGCGGCGGGTGTCCTCGTCGCTCCACCACGTCAGGTGGAGCGAACGGCGGTTGCGGGTGTCGAAGGTCGCCACATAGTGCTTCTCGGCCCGCAACGGCTCCTCGGCCGCCAGGTAGTCGACGAACCCGGCGACGGCGGTCACCGTCGGATGCGCGCCGCTCTCGGCGAGCGCGGCCCGGATCAGCGGCAGCCGGTCGAAGAGCTCCTGGTCGGGATAGTCCAGGCACAGTCCGGCGGCCCGGCGCACCACGGCCCGGTCGTTCGCGGACGGTCTCCGCTTCCGGGAGGTCCAGCGCGGTCTCACGGGTTCGGCCCTTTCCGGAAAGGCTGTCGAGTGGTCTCGCCTTCCTGGGGAGGTCGCCCGGTGATCTCGCCGGGGCCGGCATCCGGTCCGGCGCCGCTGGCCGTCTCGCCGTCCCGTGAGCCGGTCGAGCCGTTGCCCGCCCCGGGAGGGAACATCCCCTCGGGCAGGCCGCGGCCGTCCCAGTTGAGCAGGTTGACCCGGCCACGCAGGCCGGAGGTGTCGGCGGAGGTGTCCGCCGTGCTGCGGTCGCGCAGGATGTGGAAGGTCTCCACGGACAGCGGCGCCGGACGTCCGGACGCCTCGCCGAACGGTCCCGAGGCGGTGCCGCCCCCCATCCCGGGACCGCCCTCGTAGTTCAGGCTGCACCCGGTCAGCGCCGACTCCTCCAGGGCGCGGACGTCCCCGGCGACGGCGGTCGGGATGACGTAACGGTCCTCGTACTTCGACAGGGCCAGCAGCCGGTACATGTCGTCCAGCTGCTCGACGGTGAAGCCGACCGACTCGGCGATCGCCGGATCGGCGGCGTCACCGAGGTTGAGCCGCCGCCGGTGGGCGCGCATCGCGGCCAGCCGCCGCAGCGCCAGCTCGACGGGGGCCGGGTCGCCTGCCGTGAACAGTTCGGCGAGATAGGAGACGGGGATGCGTAGCTTCTCGATGGCGCCGAACAGGTTCTCGTGGTCCTCCCCGTCATGCCCGGCGGCGGTGATCGCCTCCACCACGGGGGACAGCGGCGGCACGTACCAGACCATCGGCAGCGTGCGGTACTCCGGATGCAGGGGCAGGGCCACCCCGTATTCGGCGATCAGGTGGTAGACGGGAGAGCGGCGGGCCGCCTCCATCCATTCGTGCGGGATGCCCGCCCGCTCGGCCTCGACGCCGACCCGCGGGTCGTGGGGATCGAGGAAGACGCCGAGCTGTGCCGGGTAGAGATCCTGCTCGCGCGGGGTGGCGGCGGCCTGCGGCACCCGGTCGGCGTCGTAGAGGAGCACGCCGATGTTCCGCAGCCGCCCCACACAGGTCTCCGAACAGACGGTGGGCAGCCCGACCTCGATCCGCGGGAAGCAGAAGGTGCACTTCTCGGCCTTGCCGGTCTTGTGGTTGAAGTACATCTTCTTGTACGGGCAGCCGGTCACGCACATCCGCCACCCCCGGCAGCGGTCCTGGTCGACCAGCACGATCCCGTCCTCCACCCGCTTGTACAGCGCGCCGGACGGGCAGGACGCCACGCAGGACGGGTTGAGGCAGTGCTCGCAGATCCGCGGCAGGTAGAACATGAACGTCTGTTCGAACTCCAGCTTGATCTTCTCCTGGATCCGGTTGAGGATGACGTCGTCCGCACCGTGCTGCGGCATGCCGCCCAGGCTGTCGTCCCAGTTCGCCGACCAGGCGATGGTGTTCATCGGCTTGCCGCTGAGCAGTGACCGGGGCGCGGCCACCGGGAAGTCGTCGCCGGCCGGCGCCTCGGCGACCGACTGGTAGTCGTACGTCCACGGCTCGTAGTAGTCGCGGATGTTGGGCAGCAGCGGGTTGGCGAAGATGCTCGCCAGCCGACGCAGCCGCCCCCCGGACCGGGGGACCAGCCGGCCCCGCCGGGTCAGCTTCCAGCCGCCGCGCCAGCGCTCCTGGTCCTCGTAGCGGCGCGGGTAACCCTGCCCGGGACGGGTCTCCACGTTGTTGAACCACACGTACTCGACCCCGGGCCTGCTGGTCCAGGTCTGCTTGCAGGTGACCGAGCAGGTGTGGCAGCCGATGCACTTGTCGAGGTTCATCACCATGGCGATCTGCGACATCACCCGCATCAGTACTCGACCTCCTGCGCGCGCCGCCGGAGCACGGTGATCTCGTCCCGCTGGGTGCCGACCGGGCCGAAGTAGTTGGGAAAGAAGGTCAGCTGCCCGTAACCACCGATGAGATGAGTGGGTTTGAGCAGTACGCGGGTCAGCGAGTTGTGGATGCCGCCGCGCCGCCCGGTGGCCTCGCTCTTGGGCACCGCGATGACCCGGTCCTGGGCGTGGTGCATGTAGACGGTCCCGGCCGGCATCCGGTGCGAGACGATGGCCCGGGCGACCACGACGCCGTTGCGGTTGACCGCCTCGACCCACTCGTTGTCGACGACGCCGATGGCCTCGGCGTCCTGCGGGCTGATCCAGATCACCTGGCCGCCCCGGGAGAGCGAGAGCATGATCAGGTTGTCCTGGTACTCCGAGTGGATGGACCACTTGTTGTGCGGGGTGAGATACCGGACCGTCACCTCCCGCGTTCCGTTCTCACCGAGGACGGGCTCGCCGAACAGCCGGTGCATGTTCAACGGCGGCCGGTAGGTCGGCAGGTTCTCGCCGAGCTCCCGCATCCAGTCGTGGTCGAGGTAGAAGTGCTGGCGTCCGGTGAGGGTGTGCCAGGGTTTGGCGTGCTCGACGTTGATGGTGAAAGGGCTGTAGTGGCGGTCGCCGCTCTCGTCACCGGCCCACTCGGGGCTGGTGAGGGTGCGCTGCGGTTGTGCCTGGGTGTCGGCGAACCGGATGCGCCGATCCGCGTCCGCGCGGCCCAGCCCGGCCAGGCCGTCCCCGGAGCCGACCCGCCGGTCCAGGGTGTGGAAGCCCTGGTCGGCCAGGTGTCCGTTGGTGGAGCCGGACAGCGCGAGTATCGCCTCGCACGCCTTCTCCCCGGTGTCGATCAGCGGCCGTCCGCCGGCCGGACCGCCGCGCGCGGTTCCGTTCGCGGCGGCCAGTTCGGCGAGCTCGGAGCCCACCTCGTAGACGACGCCCTTGCAGGGCAGCCCCTTGGCGTCGGCGAGCGGGCCGAGCGTGCGCATCTGGTCGGCGATCGCCGTGTAGTCCCGCTCGACGATGGTCAGCGTCGGCATCGTCTTACCCGGCACCGGCGTCGAGGAGTCGGCCCGCCAGTCCTGGGCGGTGCCCAGCGGGTTGCCGAGGTCGCCGGGCGTGTCGTGGGTGAACGGGGTGGCCACCAGGTCGTACCGGGTTCCCAGGTACCGGACGGCCATCTCGGAGAAGACCCTGGCGATGTCGTTGAAGGTCTCGAAGTCGGTGCGCGCCTGCCAGGCCGGTTCCACGGCGGGGTTGAACGAGTGCACGAACGGATGCATGTCGGTGGCGTTCAGGTCGTGCTTCTCGTACCAGGTCGCGGCGGGCAGGGTGATGTCCGCCAGCAGCGTCGTGGAGGTCATCCGGAAGTCCAGGGAGAGCAGCAGGTCGAGCTTGCCCTCGGGGGCCGGATCACGCCATCGCACGTCCCGTGGCCGGACCTCCTCGGGCGCCTCGGTGGCCCGCAGGTTGTCGTGCGTGCCGAGCAGGTGGCGCTGGAAGTACTCGGCGCCCTTGCCGGACGCGCCCAGCAGGTTGGCCCGCCAGGTGATGAGGATGCGCGGCCAGTTGCCCGGATGGTCGGGGTCGTCGACGGCGAAGCCGAGCCGGCCGGCGGCCAGCTCGGCGGCGACGTGCTCGTTCGGGTCCCGGCCGGACGCGCGCGCCTCGTCGGCCAGGTCCAGCGGATTGCGGTCGAAGGTGGGGTAGGTGGGCATCCAGCCGAGCCGGGAGGACTGGGCCAGGACGTCCACCGCGGCCATCCCGGCGAACCTGTTCGCCCCGAGCGGCGAGGCCAGGGCGTCGGCGCGGAAGTGGTCGTAGCGCCACTGGTCGGTGTGCAGGAAGAAGAACCCGGTGCCGATCATCTGCCGGCTGGGCCGCTGCCAGTCGGCGGCGGTGGCCAGCGTGGTCCAGCCGGTGAGCGGGCGGCACTTCTCCTGGCCGACGTAGTGCGCCCAGCCGCCGCCGTTGCGTCCCACGCAGCCGGTGAGCAGCAGCAGGGTGATGAAGTTACGGTAGGTGGTCTCCGAATGGAACCAGTGGTTGGTGCCCGCCCCCATGATGATCATGCAGCGGCCCCTGGTGCGCTCGGCGGTCCGGGCGAACTCCCGGGCGATCCGGGTGGCGGCGGCGGCCGGCACCGAGGTGATCGTCTCCTGCCACGCCGGGGTGCCGGGTGCCGCCGCGTCGTCGTAGCCGGTCGGCCAGTCGCCGGGAAGCCCGTCCCGGCCCACCCCGTAGCGGGCCAGCAGCAGGTCGAAGACGGTGGTGACCAGCGGCCCGCCGGGCGTCACCCGCCTGGCCGGCACGCCGCGCCGCAGCACCGCGCCCGAGCCGTCGGCGGTGTCGAACCGGGGCATCAGCACCTCGGTGCCGGTGGCCTCCGCGTCGCCGTACAGGGTGAGCCGGGGGATCACCTCGCCGAGGTTCAGGTTCCACCGCCCCGCCTCCTGGGACCAGCGGTCGGCGACCGTGCCGTTCGGGACGACCGGGGCGCCGGTGACGTCGTCCAGCAGCACGGTGCGCCAGATGGCGTGCTCGGCCGTGGCGTACTGCGCGCCGAGGTCGGTGGCGCGCAGGAACCGCCCCGGGATGTACGCGCCGTCCCGCTCCTCCAGCGCCACCAGGAACGGCAGGTCGGTGAAGCGGCGGACGTAGTCGACGAAGTACGGTACCTGCCGCTCGACGAACCACTCCCGCAGGATCACGTGCCCCATCGCGGCGGCCAGCGCGCCGTCGGTGCCCGGATGGGGATGGAGCCAGTCGTCGGCGAACTTGGTGTTGTCGGCGAAGTCGGGGGAGACCACCACCACCTTCTGGCCGTTGTAGCGGGCCTCGGCCATCCAGTGCGCATCCGGCGTCCGGGTGACCGGAACGTTGGAACCCCACATGATCAGGTAGGCCGCGTCCCACCAGTCGCCGGACACGGGCACGTCGGTCTGGTCGCCGAACACCTGCGGGGAGGCCACCGGCAGGTCGGCGTACCAGTCGTAGAACGACAGCGCCTGGCCGCCGATCAGCGCCAGGAACCGGGTACCGATCGCGTGGGAGAGGATCGACTGGCCCGGGATGGGGGTGAACCCGGCGATCCGGTCCGGGCCGTACCTCTTGATGGTGTACACGTGGGCGGCGGCGATCATCTCCAGCGCCTCGGGCCAGGTGATGCGCACCAGCCCGCCCTTGCCGCGCGCCTCCTGGTAGCGCCTCCGCCGCTCCGGGTCGCCCACGACGTCCGCCCAGGCCAGCAACGGGTCCCCGAGCCGCTCCTTGGCCTGGCGGTACATCTCCACGAGCACCCCGCGCGCGTACGGGTAGCGCACCCGGGTCGGCGAGTAGGTGTACCAGGAGAACGCCGCCCCCCGCGGGCACCCTCGCGGCTCGTACTCGGGCCGGTCGGGGCCGGCCGTCGGGTAGTCGACCTCCTGCGTCTCCCAGGTGATGATCCCGTTCTTGACGTACACCCGCCAGCTGCACGATCCGGTGCAGTTCACCCCGTGGGTGGAGCGCACGATCTTGTCGTGTGACCACCGGTCCCGGTAGAAGGTGTCCGAGTTCCTGCCACCCCGATAGGAGACGTCTCGCAGGTCGTGGGAGTAGGTGCCCCGGCTGAAGAACCGCCCCACCCGCAGCAGCGCCTCCGCCGCCCCCTCCGTCGTGGGTTTCTCCGCCATTCGCTCGTCGACCATGCTGTGTATTTACCGATGGTCGTACCGGGTAATCAGTCAAGCCCACAAACTATGGGTATTCATGTTCTTACCATTGGCGACTGTTTTGTTGGAGATAAGTGGTAATCCTCCCCCGGGATGCCGAGCTCCTTGCCAGTTGGGATGAGAGGGTTTCTTATGATTTCGGCGTCGGCGAAAGTCGTGCGGAGGCATGGGCGCGCGCGGAGGTGCGGGCGAGGCGGCGCACTCCTCGGAAAGCGAGGTGGACAAGCTCGAAGAGAAACGCCAGCCGGCACAGCAGGGCGGACATGATCATGGTCTCGCCGAGCAACTCCCGGTGGTTCTGGTACGCCCACTGGCCCGGTACGGTCGCGGCGAGGGCGCCCAGCACGTACCCGAGCATCGCCAATGCCGCGCTATGTCCCGATCGGATGAAGCGATCATATGGATTTGCCGCGGTTTTTTCGGACAACTCGGGATCTTGATGATGTCTGGTTATTTACCGACGTTGCCGTCGAGGTAGACCCAGGCGTAGTCGTGGCGTACGAAACGGCTGTTCTCCCGGAGTTCGCCCGGACGGCCGCGTTCGGTGTAGTGGGCGCGGAACTCGACGGTGCCCCCGGTGGAGAACGGGCCGCCCTCGGTGCCGCCGAGGATGTCCAGGCGCACCCAGCGCAGCCCGGGGTCGAAGTCGATGCCGGGCGGCCTGGTCGTGGGGTGCCAGCTGCGGAGCAGGTACGCCTCGTCGTGAACGGCGAACGCGCTGAAGCGGGAGCGCATCAGCTGCTCGGCGGTGCTCGCCTTGGTCTCCCCGCGGTGCAGCCGGCCGCAGCAGTCGTCGTAGGCCGAGGGCAGCCCGCAGGGGCAGGTCGCCGGAGTGGCGCGGACCGGTCGCGGGCGTGGCGTGCGCGGGGACATGGCTCCATCATGTTCAGTGCGGGGACTGCCGAGTTTACCCGGCAGGTGAATCGCTTGTTTGAAACGGTCAGGGCCCGGCCGTCGCCCACCTCGGCCGAGGGAGGCGAGAAGCCGCTCCCTTCGGGGAGCGGAGGAGTCACCGTGGCTCAGGCCCGCCGGTCCGGGTGGTCCGCGGCGCTGAGCCGGGCGGCGCGGGTGGTGAGGTAGTCGCGCTCCGGGGCGCTCGTCGTGCGGCTCGCCGCCGCGCGGTAGTCGTCGACGGCCGCCCGCAGGTCACCGGCCATCTCCAGCAGGTGGGCCCGGGCGGCGTGGAAGCGGTGGTGTCCCGACAGGCGGTCTTCGAGTTCGCCGAGCATCTCCAGGCCGGTCGCGGGGCCGTGCGCCATGGCGGCGGCGACGGTGCGGTTGAGCGAGACCATCGGGTTGTCGGACATGCGTTCCAGCAGGCCGTACAGGGCCAGGATCTGTGGCCAGTCGGTCTCCTCGGCCGTCGGCGCCTCGTCGTGGACCGCGGCTATCGCCGCCTGGAGCTGGTAGGGGCCGACCGCACCCCTGGCCAGGGTGTCGGTGATGAGCGCGATCCCCTCGGCGACCGCCTTGCCGTCCCACAGGCTCCGATCCTGCTCCGCCAGCGGGATCGGGGCGCCGTCCGCGCCGGTCCGCGCCGGACGCCGGGCGTCGGTGAGCAGCATCAGCGCGAGCAGCCCGGCCACCTCGCGGTCGTCGGGGAGCAGGTCGTGAGCCGTCCTGGTCAGCCTGATCGCCTCGCGGGACAGCTCCAGGCGCTGCAGGTCGGGGCCGGCGCTGCTGGCGTAGCCCTCGTTGAAGATGAGGTACAGCACGTGCAGCACCGAGCCGAGTCGCCGCGCCCGTTCCTGGGGAGCGGGCATGCCGAAGGGGATGCCGGATGCCTTGATGCGCTGCTTGGCCCGGCTGATCCGCTGCGCCATGGTCGCCTCGGGCACCAGGAAGGCCCTGGCGATCTCGGCGGTGGTCAGGCCGCCCACGGACCGCAGGGTGAGGGCGATCGCCGAGGCCGGGGTCAGCGCGGGGTGACAGCAGAGGAACAGCGTGGTCAGCGTGTCGTCCCGGTCCCTCGCGCGCGCGTCGTCCGCCGGCGGGGCGGTACGCAGCTCGGAGGGCGCCTGCGTGGCCACCAGCTCCTCCCGGCGGCGGCGGGCCTGCTCGTTGCGCACCTGCTCGGTCATCCGGCGGTACGCGACCTGGATGAGCCATCCTCGCGGGTTGGCGGGTACGCCCTCCGCCGGCCACTGGGCGATGGCGTCGAGCAGCGCCTCCTGGACCGCGTCCTCGGCGGCGGCGAAGTCTCCGAAGCGGCGGGTGAGCACGCCGACGACCTGCGGCACCAGCTGGCGCAGCAGGTCGTCGATGGCAGGGCTATCCAGCGGTCACAGCTCCTCGGGCGGGGCCGCCGACATCACCTCGCGCACCTCGATCGGCATGTTCAGCGGCTTGCCGCCGGGGCCGGGCGCGGCCGAGACGTACGCGGCGAGATCGACGGCGCGCTCGGGGCTGTCGCAGTCGATGATCCAGTAGCCGATCAGGAACTCCTTCGTCTCGGGGAACGGGCCGTCCGTGACGACGGCGGCGCCGCCCTCACCGGCCCGGACGATCCTGGCCTGGTCCGGGGCCGCCAGCCCCTGCGCGTCCACGAACTCCCCGGCCTCGGTGAGCTTCCTGTTCGTGTCGTGCATGAACTCGATGTGGGCCCGGACGTCCTCGACGGGCCAGGTGTGCATCGGCGGGACCTCGTCCTTCAGCTGCCCGCTGAACTGCATCAACATCATGTACTTCACGTCTTCGCTCCTCACGTTCGAGCGCCGTTCTCGGCGCTCTCACCCACAGGTAGAAGCAGACCCGGCCGTTCTCGACATTCTGCCGGACATCCGTGCAGAAAAATCTGCCGGAGTTCACGCGGCACACCCCGGCGAGCCGCTACGGGGTGGGTGTCCAGCGCCGCAGGCGGGGTCACGGTCCCGCTCGTCGCGGCGGCCGGAGGTGGGGAGCGGGCGGGACTACAGGCCCATCTCGCGGGTCAGCAGCCGGTGTGCCTGCTCGATGTCGGCGTGGGTGTAGCCGGGGACGCTCCGGTCGAGCTGCTGGAGGAGGTCCATCAGGGCCTGCTTCTGTGCCAGGTGCTGGACGGGGATCTGGTCAAGGTCCACGTTGATGAGCCAGTCGAACAGCACCACCGCGTCGGCGGTCCACAGGCTCAGCGCGGTCATGTCCGAGGCTGCCATTCTCAGGCCGGGCGTTCCGCTCATGCGAGCAACCTACCCCCATGCCCATATGCGAAATAACCCGCTTTGTCATCTCAATATGCCGGACTTACGGCGGGGCCGGAACTACTGCCGAGTAGTGATCGAAAACATTCGAAAATCAATAGAAAGAGATGTTGTGTGCGCTTTTTGGCTGCTAGCTTCGCGTGTAGTCGGTAAATGTCCGGATTTGAGCTCGCCCGACAGCTCCGGCCACCCCGACAGCTCCGGCCACCCCGAGGGCCCTGCCCGGGCGGCGGGAGGAGCCCTCCAGGGGAGGATCTCATCGCCCGCTGAGCGCGGCCCACAGGGTTTCGAACTCCTCGGAGGTCAAGGAGTTCAGGCCGAAGTCGCCGGGATAGATCGGGCCCTCGGCCAGGAAGCCGTGCTCGTCCTGGATATGGTTCCACGAGTACGTGCGGGCCACGCCGTCCGAGCCCAGCTCGGCGTGGCGCACGGGCCAGTACTCCCCGCCGCTGTCGATGACGGTCTCGAACAGCCATACGTGGCCGTCGCCGTCCACCCCGTGCCAGTACAGGTGCGGCCGGTCGCTCTCGTCGAGCGCCCGGATCGTTTCCTTGCGACGGTCTTGCAGCATTTTGCTCCTAATGTTCACCAAAAGCAGTCCGAGGGCGCTTATCCTGCCCTTTGCTATGTTGCGAGTTCTTGGTCCGCTTCAGGCGGAGATCAACGGCCGTCCGGTCGACCTCGGCACCTCCCGGCAGCGGGCCGTGGTGGCCAGGCTCGTCGCGGCGGGTGGGCACGTGGTCTCCACCGATCGTTTCATCGATGACCTGTGGCGCGGGCAACCCCCGCCCAAGGCGCTGGCCGCCCTCCAGGTCTACGTGTCCAACCTGCGACGGGCGCTCGAACCCGGACGGCTGCCGCGCACGCCCGCCACGGTGCTGGTCAGTGCCGCACCCGGTTACCGTCTCCGGCTGGAGCCCGAACGGGTGGACGCCTGGCTGTTCCCCCGCCTGGTCGACGCCGCCGGGGCCGCGCTCGCCGCGGGAGACGGGGCGCGGGCACTGGAGGCGGTGGACCGGGCACTCGCGCTCTGGCAGGGGCCCGCCTACGCGGAGTTCGCCGACGACGAATGGGCGGAGCCCGAGGCCGTACGGCTGGACGAGTTGCGGCTGGTCGCCGTGGAGCACCGGGCGGAGGCGCTGCTGGTGCTCGGCCGCAACGCCGAGATCGAGCTTGAGCAGCACGTCCGAGCCCATCCGCTCAGGGAGAACGCCGTCCGGCTGCTCGCCCTGGCCTACTACCGGGCCGGCCGGCAGGCCGATGCCCTGGCCGCGATCAGGAAGGCCCGCGAGACCCTCGCCGACGAGCTGGGGGTGGACCCCGGTCCCGCGCTGCGCGCGCTGGAGGGCGACATCCTCGCCCACGCCGACTCACTGAACCGCCCGGCCACGCCCGCCTCCGGTGCCGATGGGGCCGCCGTGGGGGAGCCGGAGCAGGACAGACCTGAGCGAGACCTGGACGCGCCGGACCTCGCCACCGCCCCCGTACCCGACCTCGTGGGCCGTAGCGAGGAGATGGCGACGCTGCAGGCGGTCGCCGACCGGGGCAGGCTGCGCACGGTCTGGCTGGGCGGAGACCCTGGAGCGGGCAAGAGCGCGCTGGCCGCGGCCTTCGCCAGGCGGCAGGCGGCACGTGGCTGGCTGACCGCGACCGGGCAGTGCCCGGAGACCGAGGGCGGGGCGCCGCCCGCCTGGGCGTGGAGCGAGGTGCTGCGCGCCCTGGCCGCGGACCGGCCGCCCCGAGACGACCTGGCCGCCCGGCTGGCGCCGCTGCTGGACGACGACGCCCCGCCGGCGGGACCGTTCCTACTGGCCCGGGCGGTGGGTGACTACCTGTCCCGGATCGTCGGGCAGGGCACCCGGCTGCTGGTGGTCATGGAGGACGTGCACCGGGCCGACAGCGAGACGCTCCAGCTCCTGCGCCACCTCGCCACGGGCGTCGCCGAGGCCGACATCATGATCGTCGCGACCTACCGGCCCACCGAGGCCGTCGACCACCTGGGGGCGACCTGGGCGGCCCTGGCCGGGCGCGACACTCATCGGCTCGACCTGCACGGGCTCGGCGACGAGGACGTGGCGCTGCTGCTGCGTGAGCGCTCGGGCCGGGAGGTGGACGCGGTGACCGCGCGGACCGTGGCCGAGCGCACCGGCGGCAACCCGCTGTTCGTCTGCGAGACCGCGCGGCTGATCACCACGGACGGCACCTCGGCCGCCCGCGCGCTGCCGCCGGGCGTGCGCGACCTGATCAGGCGCAGGATCGCCAGGCTGCCCGCGGTGGCGCAGAGAACCCTGCGGGACGCGGCCGTCATCGGGCGGGACGTCGACGTCGACGTGCTGCTCGCCCTGGACGGCTCCGACGAGGACACCGTGCTCGAAGGGCTGGAGGCGGGCGTGCTGACCGGGCTGCTGACCGAGCCCGCGCCGGGCCGGGTGCGCTTCGCGCACGTGCTGGTCAGGGAGACGCTGTTCGAGGACACGCCGAGACTGCGCCGCATGCGCCTGCATGGCAGGGTCGTCGGCGCACTGGAACGGGTCCGGCCGGGAGAGGTCACCGCGCTGGGTCACCACGCGCTCGCCGCGGCCACCGCGGCCTCGGCGGGGCGGGCGGTCTCCTACGCCAGGGCGGCGGCCGAGCAGGCGCGCGGCATGCACTCCTACCGGGAGGCCGGGACGTTCTACCGGGGGGCGCTGGACCTCGCCGAGGACGACGCGCTCCGGCTCGACCTGCTCTGCTCGCTGGTGCAGGTCCAGGCGCACGAGGGCAACGTGCTGGCCGCCAGGGAGAACCGGGAGCGGGCCATCGCCCTCGCGCGGCGGCTGGGCGACGGCCTGAACCGGGCGCTGACCGCCTACGACGCCCCGGTGACCTGGTCGATCCAGCCCAACAGGCAGGTGGACCAGCCGCTCGTCGACGCGCTGGTGCAGGCGCTGGACGGCGCCGACGACGAGAGCCGCTGCCGGCTGCTGACCACGCTCGTCTTCGAGCTGGAAGGGCACGACGACGAGCGCTGTCTGGCCTACAGCGCCGAGGCGGTCGTGATCGCCCGGCGGCTGGGCCGCAGCGACCTCGTCCGCCTGGCCCTGAACGCCCGCTACTTCGTGCTGCTGATCCCGGACCGCCGTGACGAGTTGGAGGTGCTGGGCCGGGAGCTGGTCAGGCTGGGCGACCGCGACGGGCTGCCCGGGTACGCCATGCAGGGGCACCACGCCCTGTCCATGGTCAGCCTGGGCCGCTGCGACCTGGCCGCGGCCAGGCGGCACGCGGACCGCGCCCTGGAGCACTCCACCACCGGCCAGCTCGGACTGGCGCTGAGCGTGCTGTCCATGATCGACACACTGGTCATGCTGGTCAAGGGCGACTTCGAGGGCGCGGAACGGTCCTACCTGGCGATCGGCGAGCGGATGATGGCCGCGGGCGGGGCCGTCGCCCACATCATCGGCGCCATCGGCCGGTTCGTGGTCCGGCTGGCGGGCGGCCTGCCGCAGGACATGGCGGAGCTGCTGACGCTGTACTCCTTCGCTCCCGAGGGGCTGGCGGACATCGTCGTGCGGGCGCTGGTCGCCGAGGGCAGGGTGGACGAGGCACGCGCCTACTGGAGGCCCGACCAGGAGCCCAACCGGGACTACTACTGGCTCCTCTGGCAGGGACTGCGCGGGGAGAGCGCGATCGCGCTGGGCGACCGGGCGGCGGCCGAAGGCTGCTACCGGACGCTGCTGCCCTGGGACGGCGAGCTGGCCGGGATGCACTCCGGGTCGATCACGCTGGGGCCGGTCGCCCTGATCCTGGGCGACCTGGCGGCCTTCCTCGGACACGACGCGAGTACCCACTACAAGCAGGCGGTGCGGGTCGCCGAGCGGGTCGGCTCGCCGCACTGGACGCGCAGGGCGGCGGAGGCACTCGCGGGGAGTGGGGGCCAGACCCCGGCGGGAGGCTCGAACCGAGCGTAGGCGGCCCGCTCGGGGCGGGAGCGGGCACACCGGGTCCGGCGCCGGATCACACACGGATCTGTGACATGATCCGGCTCACGCCGCGTGGGCAGGCGCTCCGGGACGGCATGGGAGTGCGGCCCGGATCAGAGGCCGGCGAGAGGGCCGAAGACGAGCCGCTGACGGCGCCGGTGGCCGCGCCGGAACAGGGAGAGCATCAGCGTCAGCATGGGACCGGCGAGCTTGCGCAGCCGGGCCAGCTCGTCGGGCCTGGCGTACTGCTCGATCCTCGGCAGATCGATCTTGACGTTCCCGCCCTTGCGTACCGCCGTCTCGACCATCTCCCAGTCGGCGACGGACACGTACTTCTTGATGATCGGGAAGAGCAGCCGCTCCTCTTCGGCGATGTGCTCGTCGAGCATGTCGGCCAGCCGGGTGAGGGACTTGGCGAGTGCGGAGGCGTCGCCGGTCGAGGCGAACGCGGCGGCCTGGCTGTTGATCTCGGCCAGCAGCGGGTCGAGGTCGGCGTGGTCGTCACTGAGGTCGCGCAGGTCCAGCTCGACTCCGGCGGACCGTTCGAGGACGGGCCAGAGCACCTCGTCCTCCATCGTGTGGTGATGGTGGATGCCCTGGTTCAGGGTCGTGATGAATTCGGCGATGGCGCGGGCGCGCGCCGGATCGGTCACCTGCCGTCCCTCGGTCAGCTGGGTCATGAGGTCGGCGAGGCGGCGGGTGTCAGCGCGCATGGCGCGGTGGGTGATCTGGAATCCCAGCAGTTCCGGGGTCATCTCGGGGGCTCCTTAGGCGGTGCGGGCGCTTACCCGACCACGATGCGGCAGCCCTCTTATGAGCTACTTGGCGGCTACTTGGTAGTGCGATCGGCCCCGACGCGGCGGACTTGGCGAGGGCGCGCCTCCGCCGCCGCCCGGTGTCCGTCGTGGCGGCCGCCGGGGGCTCCCGGGCGGCGGCCGGATCCGGGGCGCCGGCGGCGGTTTGCGGGGATCCTCTGGGGAGGACGTGTGGTGATCCGGACGGTCCTCGATTGATTTCGCATCCCGCTCCGGAGCCGTGTATGGTTACACCTGTCCGCAAGCGAGAGCGACACGGACAGGCCCCTTTAGCTCAGTCGGCAGAGCGTCTCCATGGTAAGGAGAAGGTCTACGGTTCGATTCCGTAAAGGGGCTCAACAGCCTAAAAGCCCTGACCTCCGGGTTGGGGCTTTCGGCTTGGTCGGCCTTTAGGTCAGCCAGAAAACACTCAAGGTTCCCGACGCGCGAACGGGCATACTGGGGTAACCCAGAAGAGGTCGCCCTGACCTGCACAAGTACGTAGGCACTCTGCGGGTCGGGTATCCTTGCGAGGTCGGTCGATTTCATCGGCCTCAAGGCGGAGTAGCTCAGTCAGGCAGAGCAAACGGCTCATAATCGTTGTGTCGCCGGTTCAAGTCCGGCCTCCGCTACTACCCACCGGGGTCCCCTCCCAAAGAGGGGCTCTGCCGTGGGTTGTCCACTGTCCCGAACGTAGAAAGGCACTCCCAAGTGGCTGCCACCGACGTTAGGCCGAAGATCACGCTGGCCTGCCAGGAGTGCAAGCACCGCAACTACATCACGCGGAAGAACCGGCGCAACGACCCGGATCGGCTTGAGCTGAAGAAGTACTGCCCGAACTGCAAGACGCACCAGGCGCACCGCGAGACTCGCTAGTCCGCGAAGCCTCCCGCTCCGGTGGGAGATGAGTGTCTGATGGGCACGCACATACTCCACGAAAACCGGCGTCCTCAGGCGGGCGCCGGTTTGTCGTATCCGCACAGCTTTTCCGCTCGGCTGTTGACCGCGGCGGACAGGCGGGGCCGTGGTGGCTTCGGGCTACGGTTTCCTGGTGGCCCCGAGGGCACACCCTGGAATCTTGTTCTGTTACTGTCGGCCTGACCCACCGGTCCGGCCTCGCCGGCTCGGTATCCGCAAAGGAGCACGATGGCCTTGAACCGTGACTTCGTCGGGCGGGCGTCCGCGCCCTCCTCGCCGTACGAGGTCAGCCGCGTGAAGATCAAAGAGTTCGCCGCCGCGATCGGCGACGACAACCCGATCTACCGGGACAGGGAGGCCGCCCAGGCGGCCGGGCACCCCGACGTGATCGCCCCGCCGACCTTTCCCATCGTGTTCAGCCTGGCCGGGGGGTCGATCCTGGCCGACCCCGAGCTCGGGCTGAACTTCGCCATGGTGGTCCACGGCGAGCAGCGTTTCGAGTACCGGCGGCCGATCCACGCCGGGGACGAGCTGGTCAGCGTCTCCACCGTGACCGACATCCGCAGCGCCGGCCGCAATGAGCTGATCACCGTCAAGAGCGAGGTCAGCACCGTCGACGGCGAGTCCGTGTGCACGACCTACAACACCATCGTCGAGCGTGGAGGGGCGGGCTGAGATGGCCGCGACTGTCAAGTACGACGAGGTCGAGACGGGTCAGCAGATCCCGCCCGCCGACTACCCGGTGCGCCGCGCCAACCTGGTGATGTACGCCGGGGCGTCCGGTGACTTCAACCCCATCCACTGGAACGAGCGCTTCGCCAAGACCGTCGGGCTGCCGGACGTCATCGCCCACGGCATGTTCACCATGGCCCAGGGCGGACGGTTCGTCACCGACTGGGCGGGCGACCCGGGCGCGGTCGTCGACTACGGGGTGCGCTTCTCCTCCATGGTCGTCGTCCCGGATGACGACCAGGGCGCCGTCATCACGGTGAGCGGGATCATCGAGGAGAAGCTCGAGGACAAGCGCGTGGTGGTCGCCCTGACCGCCAGGTCCAACGACTCCCGGGTCCTGTCCAAGGCCCGCGCGGTGGTCCAGCTGTCGTAGTGGTCGCCGGGCGAGGGCACGCTCGCGGGCCGGGGCCGAATCTTCTCCCGGTCCGTGGGTAGCGTCCCCAGCATGAGCGAAGTACCACCTGAGGTGACCAACCTGGCCGAGCGGTGGGCCAGGGCGCGAGCCGAGCACGACCATGCCATGGCCGACGCGCTCCGCGACGAGATCAGAGCTGAGGGCTGGCTCGTCCAGGACACCGCGGTCGGCTTCGAGCTCATCCCCGTACCCCCCTTCGAGGCGTGGCCCACGCTCCGTTCCCTGCCCGAGGACGCCTCGGCTGCCGGGAGGCGCGAGGGTTCCCCAGCGGCCGGGCGGGACGGTTCCGACACGGGTTCCGGTGCGCGGCCGGGTACCTCCGCGGACACCGGCACCGAAGACGCAGCCCGCGGGCGGGACGGATCCGCCGATGCCGAACAGGTCGCCGAGGCCGCGGATCCGGGGCGTCACCCCGGGCGGCTCGGAGCCCTGGACGCGGAGCGGGTCGCCGAGACCGAGGCGGCACCCCGGCCGAGGCCCGAGGGCTCCGAGCTGGTCGGCCGGTCGGACGATCTCCACGGTCATCCCGAGTGGATGGTCTCCTCCCAGTTGCTCTGGGACGCCAGCCTGTCGGTCTCCCGGCTCGACGAGACCATCGTCGCCCCCGCCGAGGTCGAGGAGCCGAGGGCCGCGCACTCGACGGTGACCGTCGCGCTGCTGGTCGACGGCCGGCCAGAAGAGCTGCGCGAGTGCGTACGCGCCCTGGTCGCCCGTACCGAGGCCAGGATTCTCGCCCTCGACCTGGGGAACCTGGACGGAGCCGGAGCCGTCCTGCAGGAGCTGGTGCGGGAGTTCCCCCATCGGGTGGAGGCATGGCATGTGGCCGAGCTCCCGCACTGGAGGGGCGGCTCCGCCGGGTGGGGGGAGAGCCGTGACAAGCTACTCCGTCTCGACACCTCTGACGTGCACGTTGTCATGGACACCTCGATGATCCTGGAAGGCGACGCCATCACCCCGCTGGTCAAGGCGCTGGACGACGACGTCACCGCGGCGGGCTGGAAGGGCGTGAACCCTCGCGAGGACGGTCAGGAGTGGCTGGAGGCCGAGCCGGGCGAGGTCCGGGCACTGCTCGGCCACCTGATCGCGGTCAGGCGCGACACGGTGCTCGCCGCGGGCGGCTTCCCCACCGAGGCCCGTTACTACCGCAACGCCGACCTGGAGTTCTCGCTCGGGCTCCCCGGCATCCTGGTCGGCCTGGGCAAGGACCTCCCGGTCCATCAGGAGCGGCACCGCGGTCAGGACGACGTCGACCCCGAATATCGCGACAGGGAGTCGCGGCGGACCTACGACCGGGTGCTGAGGCTGCTGCGCTCCCCGTAGGCTGGTCGCGGATTTCTGCCGGGTGTGGGGAAGCGTATGACGGAGCGGGTGGCAGGGGTACGGCTGGCGCCGTACACGACGCTTGGGCTGGGCGGAGCGGCCAGGGCGTTCGTGGAGGCCGGGTCGGCCGAGGAGATCGTCGAGCTGGTGGCCGAGGCCGACCGGGCGGGCGAGCCGGTGCTCGTGCTCGGCGGCGGCAGCAACCTGGTCGTCTCCGACGAGGGGTTCGACGGCCTGGTCGTGCGTGTCGCCTCCCAGGGCGTCGAGATCGACGGGGACCGGGTCACCGCGCAGGCGGGCGAGGACTGGGACTCACTGGTCGAGCGCGTGGGGGCGGAGGGCCGCTCGGGAGTGGAGTGCCTGTCCGGCATCCCCGGGCTGGTCGGGTCCACACCGATCCAGAACGTCGGCGCCTACGGGCAGGACGTCTCCCAGACGATCATCGCTGTCCGGGTCTACGACCGCCGGAGCGGCGAGGTACGGGACCTGACCGCGCGGGAGTGCGGGTTCGCCTACCGGCACAGCGCGTTCAAGGAGGAACTCGGGCGGCACGTCGTGCTCGCGGTGACCTACGAGCTGGCCGGCGACGCGCTGTCCGGTCCGATCGCCTACCGGGAGCTGGCGGTCCGGCTGGGTGTCGCGCTGGGCGATCGGGTACCGCTGGCGCGGGCTCGCGCGGCGGTGCTGGAGCTGCGCGCGGGCAAGGGCATGGTCCTGGACGCGGCCGACCCGGACACCCGCAGTGCGGGGTCGTTCTTCACCAACCCGATCCTGACCGGCGGGCAGGCCGCCGAGCTGGAGCTGCGGGCGCCGGGGTTCCCCCGCTGGGACATGCCGGACGGGGCGGTCAAGGTCCCGGCGGCATGGTTGATCGAGAACGCCGGGTTCCCGAAGGGATACCGGCGCGGCCCGGCACGCATCTCCACCAAGCACACCCTTGCAATGACAAATCCGGAAATGTCGGCCTCGACCGAGGAGCTTCTCGATCTCGCCCGCGAGGTCAGGGACGGGGTCTTCGAGAAATTCGGCGTCACCCTCGTCAACGAGCCCGTGATGGTCGGCACTCGCCTCTGAGCTCCGAGGAGCCGGATTGCCCGGGGGCGACCTGCGAAGGCGCCGGTCTCCGGGGCCGGGGCAGGACCCGGGAATGAGCATCCTGCCCCGGCTGCTATGGTCTGATGGAAACACCCGAAGGGGAGTAGTCCCAATCGCGTGATCGACATACTGGCGCCCCAGGGCGCCCGGTCACGCGGGCCTCGGATTCGGCCGTTCTCTCACGGCTCCGGGGCGGACGAGACCTTCGGCCTGGCAGGCAATCATCGATGCCGCCGGGCCGAAGTCGTGCCCGAAACTCCCCGGGTGCCCCCCTTCAGCCCGGCCGCACGTGCGGGAAGGGCACCCTCCATTGGAAGCGTTCTGGATCAGTCTTGTTGTGATCTTCGTCGCGGAGTTGGGCGACAAGAGCCAGCTCATGGCCATGACCTTCGCCACCCGGTTCAAGCCGTGGCCGGTCCTCGCCGGAATCACCCTGGCCACCGCGGTGGTCCACCTGCTCAGTGTCGGTCTCGGCGGGCTGGCCGGTGACCTTCTCCCCACCACGGCGATCACGATCATCGCCGGAATCGCCTTCCTCGGCTTCGCCCTGTGGACGCTGCGCGGGGACGAGCTGACGGACGAGGAGGCCCAGAAGGCGCAGCGCACCACCCGATCGGCGATCATCGCCGTGACCGTCGCCTTCTTCCTCGCCGAGCTGGGCGACAAGACCATGCTCGCCACCATCACCCTCGCCACCCAGCACGGCTGGTTCGGCACCTGGATCGGCTCGACCGTCGGCATGGTCGCCGCCGACGCCCTGGCCATCCTGGTCGGACGGATGCTCGGCAAGCACCTGCCGGAGAAGATCATCAGGTACGGCGCCGCCGCCGCGTTCGCCGTCTTCGGCGTGATCCTGCTGCTCGAACCCCTGCTGGCCTGATCGTGCTCCTCCCCGACGGAGCGGTGACCGGTCAGGCCAGCCGGGCTTCGATCTCCCGCACGCTGGGATTGACCAGCGCTGATCCGTCGGGGAGGAGCACGGTGGGAATCAGCCAGGAACCACCGCCGAGGTCGGTGATGAGCTCGATCGCGCCGGGCGTCCGGTCGACGTCCACCTCGACGAAGGGGATCTCCGCGCGGGCGAGCGCGGCCTTCAGCCGGTGGCAGTGACCGCACCACGGAGCGCTGTAGACAGTGAGGGAGGACATGTATTCCCTATTCGCAAGGTGGGTTTGACGTGAACGACGACTAGTGAATATTCTCACTCGCCAAGTGGATATTAATGGTAGACACAGCAGCTGAGCGGGCTGGCTGGTCGCACGAAAGTGGGTCCCCGTGACCGAGCTCCCCGACGTCGCCCTCACCCGGCGGTCCCTGCTGAGATCCATCGCCATCGTGAGCGGCCTGGCCGCCGTCCCTGGCCTCGCCGTGGCCTGCGGGTCACCCGAACCGGCGGCCGGGGGCCCGGCTGGGGCGGCGAAGTCCCTTGACGTCCTCAAGGTCGCGCTGCCCTCCTCCCTCGGCTCGCTCGACGCGAGCAAGGAGGCGGGCATCATGAACTACGTCGTCGCGCTCCTGTGCCAGGAGGCGCTCGTCGGGGTAGGGCGCGACGGCAGCCTCCAGCCATCGCTCGCCGAGTCCTGGACCAGGAAGGACGCGACGACCTATGGCTACGCCATCCGCCAGGGCGTGACCTTCTCCGACGGGACGCCGCTGACCGCGGACGACGTCGCGGCCAGCCTCGACCTGCACGCGCGAAAGGGCTCCACCTCGGCCTTCGCGTACGCGTACGCCAATGTGAAGAAGATCGACGTAAGCGGGCCGGCCGAGGTCACGATCACGCTGAAGCGGCCCGACGCCTCGTTCGCCTGGACGCCGTCGCCAGGCACCCTCATGGTCACGAGCAGGAAGTTCATCGAGGTCTCCGGCGACGGCATCGGCACTCCCACCGCGAAGATCCTGGGCACGGGCCCGTACCGGGTGACGGAGTTCGCCCCCGACTCGCACGTGACGCTGGAGCGCAACGACGCCTGGTGGGGAGGCAAGGCCCCGTACCGCCGGATTGAAATCGACTTCGTTCCCGAGGAGTCGACCAGGCTCCTCGCCATGCGCGGCGGGTCCGTCGACGTGGCGCTGAACGTGCCCGCCGAGCAGATCGACCAGTGGAAGGGACTGCCCGGCGTCGAGGTGAAGGCGGCGAGCGACCGCTCCCTCGTCACGCTCGCCTTCAACACCGCCAAGAAGCCGTGGGACGACGTCCACGTCCGCAGGGCGGTCGCCCACGCCGTCGACAGGGAGGGAATCCTCCGCAGCGTGCTGCGCGGTCACGGCAGGGTGGCCACCACGCTCACCGACCCCGCCCAGTGGGGCGGCGTGCTCGGCGAGGCGGAGGTGGAGAACCTGTACGCGAGCATTCCGCAGTACGGGTTCGACCTGGCCAAGGCACGTGCCGAACTGGCCGCCTCCTCGGTGCCCGGCGGCTTCGCCGACGTGCTGACCTACCCGAACAGCGGGCCGCAACTCGGCAGGGCCGCACTGACCCTCGCCGAGAACCTCAAGGGCATCGGCATCACCCTTGAGGTCAAGGAGGTCCCGCTGGAGCAGTGGATCGCCGAGCTCGGCAAGCACGCCTCCGGCGTCTACCTGGGATGGTACTTCGCCACCACGGGCGACCCCGCGGAGTACATCCAGCAGCTCCTGAACGGCGCCGCCACCGGTGTGAACGGCACGAACATCGCCGAGTACGCCAATGCCGAGGTGACCGGGCTGCTCGACGAGGCGAAGACCGGAACCGACGACACGGCACGCGGCAGGCTTCTCGGGGAGGCGCTGGTCAAGGCCGCGGGTGACGTCCCGTACCAGCCGCTCTGGTGGGGAGAGGCGGCGACGGCGTTCGGCCCCGGCGTGGGGACCGGCGAGTTCGGGCCCTACTTCTTCGTTGGCCCCTGGGCCACCGAGATCACCACCCGCTCATGACCGCGGCACTGGAGGCGTACGCCGCACTCGCCGGTCTGCGTGTGCCCGAGGCCGTGGTGCTGGATCCGGAGGGGGCCCGTGTCGCCTGCGTTCTTCCGCGCCCGGACGGCCGTCCCGTCGCACACGTACTCGACCTGTCCGAAGCCGAGAGCGGGAGCCGAGGACCGGTCCCGGTGCCCGTTCCCGTGGCGGGCACGGGGACGGAATGGCACGCGTTGACGCGGTGGCTGCCGGACGGGAGGCTGCTGCTCGCCGCCGGTGACGGCCCTGACCTCGACCACGTCGAGGTCCGTTCACCCGGCGATCCGGTCCCCGCCTGGCGGATCCGGGTGGGAGGGGAGATCGAGGATCTCGTCCCCGGTGGTGACGGTAGCGTGCTCGTGCGGTTCGCCGACCCCGGCAGTGAGCGCGACGGCAGCCACCTCGGCCTCCGGGTCCGCGACGGGACCGATCCCTTCGTCCGCACGCCGGGCGACAGGCGCAGGCGGCTCGCGTGGGCACGGGTGGGCGACGGGGAGCTGCGGCCGGTGCCGCTGCGCGGCCTGACCGTGTGGGACGCCGATTGGCGGGACGGCGTCGTACTGGCCGTCACCTCGGCCGACGAGACGCCCGCCGGGTACTACCGGCCCGCCCTCGACCTGGTCGATCCCGAGAGCGGTGAACCCCGGACCCTGCTGCGCACCTCCTGGCAGCTCAGCCGCCCCCGGCTGGCGCCCGGCGGGCGTACCGCCGTCGTGGTCGAGGGGCTCTCCATCGTCTCCGGGCGGATCATCCGCGTCGACCTTGTCACCGGGGAGGCGACGCCACTGGCCGCCGTCGACGACGTCACCGATCTGGGCTGGCTGGACGAGGACACCCTGTGGTTCACCGGGTGGTCGGGTACCGGCACGCACGGCGGCACCCTGACCGCCGACGGTCGCCCGCTGACCCGCTGGACCTCCTGGGGAACCCTGGGCGGGCGCGACGGGCAACCGTCACTCTCGGTGGATCGCACCGGTGCGCTCGCCGTCGCCGTCTGGGAGACGGCCGAATGCCCCCCAGAGGTGGCGGTCGCCCAGGTGGCCAAGGGCGACTGGCGCCAGGTCACCGATCTCAACGCCGCGCTGGCGCCGCTCGCCGTGCACCAGGAGGAGGTCTCCTGGACCGGCCAGGACGGCCTCGCCGTCCAGGGTCTCCTGCTGCGGAGGTCGCCGATCTCACCCGCCGTCACCGTCGATCCCGCCGTTTCCCCGGACCTCTCGCCTTCCACCGGTCCCGCCGGCCCCACGGGAGGCGGCGGGACCGAGGCGGGACCGTCGCCGCTGGTGGTGATCGTGCATGGAGGGCCGACCTGGCTGTGGTCCACTGCCTTCGCGCCGGCCGAGTCCGGCGGGCTCGCCGCCGCGCTCGCGCACGCGGGGGCGGCCGTACTGCTGCCGAACCCGCGCGGGAGCAGCGGGCGCGGCCAGGAGTACGCGCGCCGGGTCATCGGGCGATTCGGTGAGGACGACCTGGGCGACGTCCTCGCGGGTGTGGACCACCTCGTCGCGGCCGGAGTCGCGGACCCGGGGCGGATGGCGGTCATGGGGCTCAGCTACGGCGGGTACCTGAGCGCGTGGGCGGTGACCCGAACCGGCCGGTTCCGGGCAGCCGTGGTGATGTCCGGGGTGAGCGACTGGCTCAGCTTCGCCACCGCGAGCAACCTCGGTGGCGGCTTCGACCTCCTCTACCACCGAGGGGCCGACCCCGCCACGCCCCAGGGCAGGGAGTTTCTCGCCGCCCGCTCGCCGGTGTGCCACGCGGCCGGAGTCACCACACCGACGCTGATCCTGCACGGCGCCGAGGACCGCACCACCCCCGTCGGGCAGGCGGAGCAGCTCTATCGTGCCTGGTCGGCGGCCGGCGTCCGGACCCAGCTGGTCGTCTACCCTCGGGAGGGCCACGAGCTGACGGAGGGAGCGCACCGCGGGGACGCGGCGGAGCGCGTGGTCGCGTGGCTGACAGGAAACGGGGTGCTCTGATGGCGGGGCGTGACCGGCTTCTCTTCCTGCTGCGCAGGTTCGCGGGCACCGCCGTCGTCGTCGCGCTGCTGTCGGCCGGCATATTCGGTCTGCTCTACCTCGCCCCCGGCTCGGTCCAGCAGACCCTGCTGGGCACCCGCCCCGCCACCCCGGAGACCATCGCGGCGATCCAGGCCCGCTACCACCTCGACGAGCCGCTGCCCGCGCAGTACCTGCGCTGGCTCGGCGGCGTCCTCCACGGCGACCTCGGGACCTCGGTCAGGACCGGGATGCCGGTCGCCGACATGATCGGCCAGCGGCTGCCGCTCACCCTGGCGCTCGTCGGGTACGGCGTGCTGCTCGCCCTGCTCGTGGGGGTTCCGCTGGGCGTGGTCGGGGCGCTGCGGCGGGGCCGGGCCGCCGATCGCCTCGTCGTCACCGCCGGTGTGGTGGGGTTGAGCGCCCCGCCCTTCGCGGTCGGGTTGCTGCTGCTCGTGGTGTTCGCCGCGGGGCTCGGCTGGTTTCCCGTGTACGGGACGGGTGAGGGCCTGGTCGGCCAGGTGTGGCACCTCACCCTGCCCGCGGTCGCGCTGGCCATCGGCGCCGTGGGCATGTTCGTCCGCTTCAGCAGGGCGGCGCTCATCCGCGAGCTCGACCAGGACTACGTGGTCTTCGCCCGCGCGCGTGGCCTGGGCGGCGCGGCCGTCCTCGGATACGCGCTGCGCAACTCGCTGGTCCCCATCCTCACCGCGGCCGGGCTCATCGTGACCGGCATGCTGGCCGGGACCGTGCTGGTCGAGGTGACGTTCGCGCTTCCCGGTCTCGGATCGCTGCTCGTCGACTCGGTCACCTTCAAGGACGTCCCGGCCGTCCAGGCGCTCGGGCTGCTGTTCACCCTGCTCATCGTCGCCGTCAACCTGCTGGTGGACATCGGCTACTCGGTGGCCGACCCCCGGGTCCGGTTCGATGGGAGGACATCGTGATCCCCGCGGGCGGGCACGCCGTCGTGATTCGCTGTATCTCACCTGAGGAGGCACGGTGAGAGGCCGTTTTCCGGCGGTCGCGCGGCGCCGTCCCCAGGTGGCCGTGGCCGGCGCGCTGGCCGTCCTGCTCGCCGTGGCCGTGGCCGCGGTGCTCGCGCCCTGGCTGGTGCCCGGCGCGACCGACCAGGACCTCGTGCTCGGCATCACCGGCCCCGCGCCAGGTCACCCGCTCGGCACCGACGACCTTGGCCGCGACGTGCTGGAACTGCTCGTCGCGGGAGCCCGTACGGCCGTTCCCGGCGCGCTGTGCGTCGCCGCCGGGTCGATGCTGATCGGCAACCTCATCGGGTTGCCCGCCGGATACTTCGGCGGCTGGGCCGACGCGCTGGCCATGCGCTGGGCGGACCTGATGTTCTCCCTGCCCGCCCTGCTGGTGGCGATCGTCGTCGCCGGGGTACTGGGCGGAGGGTACGGCCTGGCGGTCGCCGTGCTCGTCGTGCTGTTCGCCCCCACCGACACGAGGGTGGTGCGCGGGGCCGTGCTCGAACAGCGGCACCGCCCCTACGTCGAGGCGGCACTGCTCAAGAACCTCTCCGCGTGGCGGATCATGACGAGGCAGATCTGGCCCAACATCGCCTCGGTCACGCTGGCCAACGGGTTTCTCAACTTCGCCTACGCCCTGGTGTCCCTGGCCTCGCTGTCCTTCCTCGGCCTGGGGGTGCCCGCGGGCTCGCCCGACTGGGGGCGCACCCTGGCGGACAATCGGGCCCAACTGCTCGTCAACCCCTGGGCAGTGGTCGCCCCCGGCCTCGCCATCATCCTCACGGCCGCCGCGCTGAACATCGTCGGTGACTGGCTCCACGAACGCGTCGATCGCCGGGGAAGGGCACGTTGAGATGAAGGAGTCCACCGGAACCGGGGCGACCGCCGAGCCCGCGATCCGGGTCGAAGGAATCAAGGTCCGGCAGCCCTCCACCGGGCGGACCCTCCTGTCGGAGGTGTCGTTCGAGGTGGCGGCCGGAGAGTCGGTCGCCATCGTGGGGGAGTCGGGTTCGGGCAAGTCCCTCACGGTCCGTGCGATGCTCGGCCTGCTGCCTCAGGGGCTGGAGGCCACCGGGCAGGTGCGCATCGCGGGCGAGCGGGTGGACGACGACCCGCGTGCCCGGCGGCGGCAGCGCGGCGGCGTGGTCTCCCTCCTCATGCAGGACCCGTTCACCCTGCTCAACCCGTTGCGCAGGGCCGGGCGTCAGATCGCCGACGGGTTGCCGAAGGGCGCGGACGCGGCCGTCGAGGTGCCGCGACTGCTGGCGGAGGTGGGCCTGCCGGCGAATGTCGCGGGGCGCTACCCCTTCCAGCTGTCCGGCGGCATGCGCCAGCGAATCGGGCTGGCCGCCGCGCTGGCCGGAGGGCCGCGGGTGCTGGTCGCCGACGAGCCGACGACCGCGCTCGACGCCACCACCCAGCGCGAGGTCCTCTCCCTCATCCGGCGTGTCCAGCGCGAACGGGACATGGCGTTCGTCCTCATCACCCACGACCTGCGCCTGGCCTTCTCCACCTGTGACCGGGTCATGGTGATGTACGCGGGACGGATCATGGAGACCGGCCGTGCGGCGGCCGTGCGGCATGAGCAGTTCCACCCGTACACCAGGGCGCTGCTGGCGGCCGAGCCGCCCGCGGACCGGCGGCTCGCGGTGATCCCCTCGGTGCCGGGGGCCGTCCCCGCGCACGACGTGGCGGCAGGGCGGTGCGGGTTCGCCGACCGGTGCTCGCTGGCCGTGCCGGAGTGCCGCGCGGGAGTGCCGGAGCCACGTCCCGTACGCGTATCGGGGCGCGTCCGCGAAGGGCGGCTGTCGGCGTGCCTGCGGGCGGCCGAGCTGCCCGCGCCGCCCGCGCCGGAACCGGGGGTCGTCCCCAGGCCGCCGGTCGCGGCCGAGCCGGTGCTGGAGGTGCGTGACCTGCACCGGCGGTTCGCCGGGAGCCCGCGCCCGGCGCTGGCGGGCGTGAGCCTGACGGTCGCTCCGGGCGAGGTCGTCGGTGTGGTCGGCGAGTCCGGATCGGGCAAGACCACGCTGGCCCGATGCGTCGCCGGGCTGGAGCGTCCGGACGGGGGTGCGATCCTGCTCGGCGGCGCGGACTGCTCCGACTACGGGCGGATGGGGCGCGCGGCCGTGCGCCAGGCCCGCCGGATCTCACAAATGATCTTCCAGGACCCCTATTCGACGCTCAACCCCGCCCGGACCGTGGGGGCGACCCTGCGGGAGGCGCTGTGGGCCGACGGCCGTCCCGCCGGGCCGGACGACCTCGCCCGGCTCCTGGAGTCGGTCGGCCTGGCCCGCGACATGGCCGGGATGCGCCCGGCTGGGCTGTCCGGCGGTGAGCGGCAGCGGGTGGCGATCGCCCGCGCGGTGGCGGGCGAGCCTCGCCTGCTGATCTGCGACGAGCCGGTGTCGGCGCTCGACGTCTCGGTCCAGGCCCAGGTACTGGGTCTCCTCGCCGAGCTGCGGGAACGACTGTCCATGGCGATGCTGTTCATCACCCACGACCTGGCCGTGGTCCGCCAGATCGCCGATCGGCTCTACGTGCTGGAGTCGGGCACGTGCGTGGAGACCGGCCTCGCCGACCGGGTGCTCGACGCGCCCGAGCATCCCTACACCCGGACGCTGCTGGCCAGCGTCCCCGACGGCTCCGGCGACTGGCTGGACTGACCGGCTCACACGCTCCATCGTCAGTCCTCGGAGAACGAGATCAGGGTCAGGACGCGGCAGGCGGCGGAGCCGGTGGCGTAGACGTGGTCGGACTCGGCGGCGAAGCGCACGGCGTCGCCTGCGGCGATGGTGACCGACCACTCCTCGGTCTCGACGGTCACCTCGCCGGAGACGACGTAGGCGTGTTCCACCGAGCCGCGGCCGTGGGAGCTCTTGGCACTGCGGGTGCCCGGCGGGATGTGGCCCTCGGCCAGTTCGAAGCGGCGCCGGTCGGGGGCCGCGAACAAGGCGCGGACCGTCGTGTCCCCGGCGGGGAGGACGAGTCCCTCGTCGTGGCGGATCACCTCCGGGCCGGTCAGGTGGACCCGGGTCAGCTCGCCGAAGGTCAGTTCCAGGGAGGCCGCGAGCCGCGACAGCACCTCGACCGTGGGGTTGGCCACGCCGCGCTCGACCTGGGAGATGAGCGCCTTGCTCACGCCGGTCAGCTCGGCCAGCTCGCGAACGCTGAACCCTCGGGCCAGGCGGGTGCGGCGCAGGTTGGCGGCGATCGCTCCGCGCACCCCCGAAGACTCAGGGGGAGCGGGTGTCATGCCGACGGCGATGCCATTCTCGCGCTGCACGTCTGTCTCCTCTTCCCGATCCGATCGGTATCCATGATGCAGGAGGTCAGCCGATCAGGGCGAGGCGGTGGGCGGCAGCGGCCGCCTCGCCCCGGGTGGAGACGCCCAGCTTGCCGAGGATGTTGGAGACATGGACGCTCACGGTCTTGGCCGAGATGAACAACTCGGCGGCGATCTCGCGGTTGGACCGTCCCTGGGCGACCAGCCGGAGCACCTCCAGTTCGCGCGGGGTCAGCAGCTGCTCCCCGCTCCCCGTCCGGTCGGTGAGGGAGATCCCCACCCGGCGGGCGAGCGAGGAGATCTCGCCCGCCAGTGGCCGGGCGGAGATCGCCACGGCGATCGGATGGGCGGTGCGCAGCCGGTCGGCGGCACCGTCGCGATCGCCTGCACCGGCCGCCGCCCGTCCGGCGTGCAGCAGTGACCTCGCCTGCGGGAGGGGACGGCCCAGTCGTTCCCAGACCGTGGCCGCGGCGTCGTGGTCGCGGGCGACACCGAGCCGGTAGGCCTCGGAGACGGGGCTGTCCACGGTCATCGCGGCCGCCGCCTCCTCGACGCGGGCGCGCAGTGCCGCCACCCGTTCGGGGGCGAACGCCCCGATCGTCTCGCAGACCCCTCCGAGCAGGTCGAGCATCCGCCAGCCCAGCATGGGCTTGCTCATGATCCGTGCCTCCCGGGCCACCCGCTCGGCGACCTCCAGCGCGGCCAGCGGCTCCCCGTCGAGCATGTGCAGGCCGATCAGGAGCCGGGAGTTGGTGGTCAGCTCCTGGGTGAACTCCTCCGAGGCGGCGTCGAAGGCGCCCACCTCGTTCAGGACGGACCTGAGCACGTCCGTCTCGCCCCGGGCGAGCGCCACGTCGGCGCGGATCCGCCGCAGGTGGTGGCGGGTACGCAGGATGGGGTCCATGCCCAGGGCCTGCTCGGCCAGCTGGGCCGCCTCCTCGAACCTGCCCAGCGCGTCCAGCGCCTCGGCCCGGTTGTTGGCGATGAACGTGCCCTGGACCCGGTAGAGGCCGTACTTCCTGGCCAGTCGCTCCCCTTCGAGCGCCAGCTCGATCGCCTCGGTGGAGCGGCCCATGTTGTTCAGCGCGTCCACGTTGTTGGCGAGGGCGCGCAGCACGCTGCCGCCGGAGCCGACGCGCTCGCCGATCGCCTGCGCTCTCGCGTTGAGCCGGGCCATGGCGTCGATGCGTCCCGCGATCGAGTCGCCCAGCGCGAGGTTGAGCAGCAGCTCGGCCTCCAGGGGCTCCTCGCCGTACTCGCGCACGATCCGCAGCGCCTCCTCGGTGAGCGCCGTCCCCTCGTCCAGCTCGCCGCTGAACATCAGGTACGAACCCAGCTTGGACAGCACCTCGGCGCGGTCCAGCCCCGGTTCGGGGACCAGCCGCTCGGCGTAGCGGAGATCGTCGAGCACCCCCGGCTTCCGTTTGGCCTTCTTGAACTGCGACCTCCGTACCAGCAGGTCCGCCACCCGCGCGGGCTCGGTCCGCTCGTCGAGCTCGTCCAGTGCGGCCTTGACGAACTTGCTGCCCCTGTCGACCTCCCCGCACGCGCTCGCGGCCTCCGAGGCGCGCTCCAGGACCGTGGTGTGGTCGACACCGATGCGTTCGGCGGCGTCGGGGACCTTGCTCCACAGCGTGAGCACCCGCTCAAGCAGCTGCATCATCTCCTTGTAGGCGAAGGTCTTCGCGGCCTTGCCCGCGGCCTCCCAGGCGGAGATGAGGGCCCAGAGGTCGTTTCTGGCGGCGTGCCAGTGGTGGGCGATCTCGATGGCGGCCCGGCCGGGCGGGACGAGCGCGCGGTCGTTGCCGATCTCCTCGGCGAATCGGGCGTGCAGCCGTACGTGCTCACCCGGCAGGAGCTCGTCGTGCACGGCCTCGCGGATCAGCGCGTGCCGGAAGACATAGGCGTGGCCGTCGGTGACCTGCAGCACGTTGGCCGCGATCGCGGTGCGCAGCGCGTCATCGAGGTCGACGTCGGACAGGCCGCTGACCGCGGCGAGCAGGGCGTGGCCCACCCGGATGCCGCCGGCCGCGGCGATGCGCAGCACCCGCTGGGTCTCCTCGGGGAGCCGCTCGACGGAGCCGATGATCAGGTCGTGCAGGGAGTCGGGGAAGGTGCAGTCGCCGCCGCACTCCATCAGCGCCTCGACGAAGAGCGGGATGCCCTCGCTGCGCTGGAAAACCCTGTTCACCTGGGCGAGCTCGGGTGCGGTGCCGAGGATGCCGGCCATCTGGGCCGCCACCTCCGGCAGGGTGAGCCGGGGCAGGTCCATCCGGAGGACCCCGTCCAGCCGGCCGAGCTCGGCGAGCACCGGCCTGAGCGGGTGCTGGCGGTGGAGCTCGTCGGAGCGGTAGGTGAGGACCATCAGCACGGGTGCGGCGCGAAGGTTCCGGCTGAGGAAGGCGATCAGGTCGCGGCTGGAGCTGTCGGCCCAGTGGACGTCCTCGATGAGGAGGATCACCGGCCGGCTCTCGGCGAGCCGTTCCAGCAGGGTGAGAACCTGCTCGAAGAGCCGAGCCCGGGCGGTGTCGCTCTCCGTGTCGCCGCTCGGCTCGCCGAACTCGGGCAGTAGCCGGGCCAGGTCGCGTGCCCCTCCCTCGGGGAGCAGCGCCGCGACCTCCTCGGCGCCGCACTCGCGGACGAGCTGGCGGATCGCCGCGGTGAACGGCGCGTAGGCGAGGCCCTCGGTCGACAGCTCCACGCAGCCCCCGTTAAGCACGTGGGCGCTGTCGGCCGAGGCCCGTTCCGCGAAACACCCGATCAGCCGTGACTTGCCGACGCCGGCCTCGCCGCCGAGCAGCACCGTCGTCGCCGCGTTCTTCCGTGTCTGTTCGAATGCCTCGGTCAGATCCGCAAGCTCCGCCTCCCGTCCTACAAAGACGGGGCTTACCGCCCGACCCACCATGTCTGCCAGCATGTCATGCCTTACAGGTAGCACTCTCCTTATTTTTCGCTCGGTGAAATCGATCTTCTACGGGGGCAGAGAGGCCCGGCCGGACAGGGGGCGGCCGGGCTCTCGGGACGTGGTCATGCCGGAATGATCTTGCCGAGGAGGCCCCTGCGACGCTTGCCGCCCGAGCGGGCCTTCCTGGCCTGCTGAGCCTCGCGGGCGAGGCGGTGGCTGTCGGCCTGCTCGCGGAGCTCGGCGGCCCTCTGGGTGATCATCTGGAGCTGAAGCTCGGGACCCATGGGGGTTCCTTCCTGGTGTGGCGCTTTCCTTACACACTCAAGATTCGCCCTAAGGCCCCCGGTTCCACATCGGGAGGATGTCCTATATCCGGGCCGCTCCGCGCCCCACCCCATACCTAGAGTCTGTTTCGGCCACCGCGGATCGCGCCTGCCACCTCGCCCGGTAGGCCCTGAGTGTCCCGGCCGGAGAAGGCCGCCGAGCGGCGCCGATCCGAGCCTGGCCTCCCTCACCCTGCTCGCGTTCGCCGTGGGCGTACTCGCCGGGGAGGTGGTTCCAGGTGCTGTCCGGCAATCCGGTGGAGTGATCCACCGGTGGGGAGGCTCCGGATTTCCGGCCGCCTCATCCGCGAACGGTGCCGTGTCGCCGGGCCCCCGCACGACACGGAGAGCCCGGACCCGGCGGATGTTGACGAAAACCGACGGGAGGGCTGTGCAAGGTCCAGTTTGGAACTAATCACACCAGTGGGCATCCTGGAGAGGTGTCAACTATGACTACCTCGCTCGCGGACGTGGCCACGTCCAACGCCACGCTGCGAACCTTCCTGCACGGCCTGCCCGGCGTCGACCGCGTGGGCGCCGACCAGCGCGCCGCGATGCTCGGCACCCGATCCATCAAGACGACCGCCAAGGCCCAGGCCATCGATCTCGCCATCGGCATGGTGGACCTGACGACCCTGGAGGGAGCCGACACCCCGGGTAAGGTCCGCGCGATGTGCGCCAAGGCCCTCCACCCCGACCCGGCCGACCCCTCGGTACCCAGGGTGGCCGCGGTGTGCGTCTATCCCGACCTGGTCGCCGAAGCCGCGACGGCGCTGAAGGGCACCGGTGTCAAGGTGGCCAGCGTCGCGACCGCCTTCCCCAGCGGACGCTCCTCGCTCGACGTCAAGGTCGCCGACACCGTCTTCGCGGTGGCGGCCGGAGCCGACGAGATCGACATGGTCATCGACAGGGGCGCGTTCCTGGCGGGTGACTACGTCAAGGTCTTCGAGGAGATCGTCGCGATCAAGGCCGCCTGCGGCGCCGCTCACCTGAAGGTGATCCTGGAGACCGGAGAGCTGTCCACGTACGACAACGTGCGCCGCGCGTCCTGGCTGGCCATGCTGGCCGGGGGCGACTTCATCAAGACCTCCACCGGAAAGGTGCAGCCTGCCGCGACCCTTCCGGTGACGCTGATCATGCTGGAGGCGGTCCGCGACTTCCTGGCCGTGACCGGCCGGAAGGTCGGGGTGAAGCCCGCGGGCGGCATCCGGACCACCAAGGACGCGATCAAGATGCTCGTCCTGATCAACGAGACCGTCGGCGAGGGCTGGCTCAGCCCCGACTGGTTCCGGCTCGGCGCCTCCACACTCCTCAACGACCTGCTGATGCAGCGCCAGAAGATGGCCACCGGCAGGTACGCGGGTCCCGACTACTTCACCCTCGACTAAGGCGTTCACATGTTTGAGTACGCACCGGCGCCCGAGTCGCGTGACGTCGTCGACATCAGGCCGTCCTACGGCCTGTTCATCGACGGTGAGTGGGTCGACTCCCAGGGCGGGGATCTTCACAAGACCGTCAACCCGGCGTCCGAGGAGGTCCTGGCGGAGGTCGCCTGGGCGACGGAGGCCGATGTCGATCGGGCGGTCTCGGCCGCCCGCAAGGCGTTCGGCGTCTGGTCGGCGCTGCCCGGCTCGGAAAGGGCCAAGTACCTCTTCAGGATCGCGCGGATCATCCAGGAGCGCTCGCGCGAGCTGGCCGTCCTGGAGTCCCTGGACAACGGCAAGCCCATCCGCGAGTCCCGCGACGTGGACCTGCCCCTGGTGGCGGCCCACTTCTTCTACTACGCAGGGTGGGCGGACAAGCTGGGATACGCCGGGTACGGCCCCGGTCCGCGCCCGCTCGGGGTGGCCGGCCAGGTCATCCCGTGGAACTTCCCGCTGCTCATGCTCGCATGGAAGATCGCCCCTGCCCTGGCCTGCGGTAACACCGTGGTCCTCAAGCCCGCCGAGACCACCCCGCTGACCGCGCTGCTGTTCGCGGAGATCTGCGCGCAGGCCGACCTGCCGCCCGGCGTGGTCAACATCGTGACCGGTGCCGGACAGACCGGCGCCGCCCTGGTCAACCACCCCGACGTCGACAAGGTGGCCTTCACCGGCTCCACCGAGGTCGGCCGCCAGATCGCCAGGTCGGTCGCGGGCTCCGGTAAGAAGGTCACCCTGGAGCTCGGCGGCAAGGCCGCGAACATCGTGTTCGAGGACGCCGCGCTGGACCAGGCGGTCGAGGGCATCGTCAACGGGATCTTCTTCAACCAGGGCCACGTCTGCTGTGCGGGCTCCCGGCTGCTGGTGCAGGAGTCGATCGAGACGGAACTGCTCGACGCGCTGAAGCGGCGGCTCGGCACGCTCAGGCTGGGCGACCCGCTGGACAAGAACACCGACATCGGCGCGATCAACTCCGCGGCCCAGCTCGCCAGGATCCGCGAGCTGTCGGACCTGGGGGAGGCGGAGGGCGCCGAGCGCTGGTCCCCGGCCTGCTCGCTGCCCGACAAGGGGTTCTGGTTCCCGCCGACCATCTTCACCGGTGTCGCCCAGTCACACCGGATCGCCCGCGAGGAGGTCTTCGGCCCCGTGCTGTCCGTGCTGACCTTCCGCACCCCGGCCGAGGCGGTGGAGAAGGCCAACAACACCCCGTTCGGCCTCTCGGCGGGCGTGTGGACGGAGAAGGGTTCGCGCATCCTGTGGATGGCGAGCAGGCTCCGCGCCGGCGTCGTCTGGGCCAACACCTTCAACCGGTTCGACCCCACCTCGCCGTTCGGCGGCTACAAGGAGTCGGGATACGGGCGAGAGGGCGGACGGCACGGGCTGGAGGCGTACCTCGATGTGTGAGCATCAGCGCCTCAGGCGCCGTCGCCGCCGTGCCCAGAGCGCCCGGGGGTACGGCTTCGCCCGCGCCGGGCGGCCGGTGCTGCGCGGCTGGTTCGCCCACCGGTGCGGCGTGAGCCGCTGCGGTCAGGTCTTCGTGCCGGCCCGGCTGGCGCAGCAGGAGAGCTCGTGGAGAGGGCTGGGAAATGAGTAAGGCGGAGAAGCCGGGCCGGGCGCGGGCGACCAAGCAGGCCCCGGAGCAGACCACTGATCAGGCCCCGGGGCGGGCCACGGACCCCGGGGACGGACGTCAGCCCGCACGGCTCGCCGTGCGCAAGACGTACAAGCTGTACATCGGCGGGGCGTTCCCGCGCTCCGAGAGCGGAAGGTCCTACGCGGTGACCTCCTCCAGCGGCGACTTCCTCGCCAACGCCGCCAAGGCCTCCCGCAAGGACGCCCGCGACGCGGTGACGGCCGCGCGCAAGGCCTTCGGCGGCTGGTCGGGTGCCACCGCGTACAACCGGGGACAGGTCCTCTACCGCGTCGCCGAGATGCTGGAGAGTCGCCGGGCCCAGTTCATCGCCGAGCTGGCCGAGTCCGGGACGAAGAACGCGCGGGAGGTCGTGGACGCGAGCGTCGACCGGCTGGTCTGGTACGCCGGATGGTCGGACAAGATCGCCGCGGTCGCCGGGTCCGCCAACCCCGTCGCCGGTCCCTACTTCAACATCTCCTCGCCGGAGCCGACCGGCGTGGTCGCGGTGGTCGCCCCCGACAAGCCGCTGCTCGGGCTCGTCTCGGTGATCGCCCCGGTGATCGTCACGGGCAACACCTGCGTGGTGATCGCGAGCGAGCGCGCCCCGCTGCCCGCGATCACCCTGGCCGAGGTGCTCGCCACCTCGGACCTGCCCGGTGGGGTGGTCAACATCCTCACCGGCTCCGTCGCCGAGATCGCTCCCCATCTGGCCGCGCACATGGACGTCAACGCCCTCGACCTGGCCGGGGTCACCGACAGGGCCGTGGCGGTCGCGTGCGAGGAGGCGGCGGCGGAGAACCTCAAGCGGGTCCTCCGTCCCGCCGAGACCGACTGGTTCGCAGACCCGGGCACCGGGCGGATGACCGCCTTCCTGGAGACCAAGACGGTCTGGCACCCCACCGGCGTCTGACCCGTACGGGGCCGCCCGCGCGGGGTCTCTCCCGCAGGCGGCCCCGGCGCCGCGCCGGCCGGTTGCCCGGCGCGCCGGTAGGCGGCGGCCAGACGGAAAGCCGATCAGGCGGGCAGGGCGTGGCGGGTCCAGGGGCGGGCGGTCTCCAGCTGGCCGGCCAGGGCCAGGAGCTGCGCCTCACCCCCCGGGGCGGCGACGAGCTGGACGCCGATCGGCATGCCGCTGGAGTGCCGACCGTACGGGACGGTCATGGCGGGCCAGCCGGCCATGTTCCAGGCCGCGGTGGCGGGCGCGTACGTCAGGTTGGCGCGGGCGTTCGCCAGGAGCCCGCGCCGGCCCCAGCGCTCGGCGGCCGGTGGCAGGGCGGCGAGCGTCGGCGTGACGAGCACGTCGGCGTTGCCGAACCACTGGTCGGCGCCGTACGCGCGCCAGCGGTCACGGCCCGCCGTACCGTCCGCCCCGAACCTGGCGAGCAGCCGTCCGGCTCTCGCCAGGGCCCTGGTGCGCCGTTCGAGACGGCGCGGGTCGAGGCCGGCCACGTCGCCCCTGGCGCACCCGAACCAGGTGGCGACAGCGGCCGCACCGACCTCGAAGGGCATCCGCTGGGGGTGCTCCACCACGGTGTGCCCCGCCGCGCCCAGGACCTCCGCCGCCCCGGTCACCGCCCGCTGGAACTCGGCGTCCACCGAGAGCCCGGAGGGCAGCGGCATCGGCGCGACCGAGATCCGCAGCCTCAGCGGTTCCGACAGGGTCAGCCCGCCCGGGTAGTCGTCGATGGCGCTGTCCACGCCGAGTGTCTCGCTCTCGCCGGGCGTCGCCAGTGACATGTCATCCGCCATGACGGCCAGGGCCAGGGCGAGATCGGCCACGGTCGTGGCCAGCGGGCCGTTCTCCGACATCCCGTACCAGTCGTGCTCGGGTGGCGGGACCACCCCGTGACCCGGCTTGATCGAGACCAGGCCGCAGCAGGCGGCCGGGATGCGCAGCGAGCCCAGCCCGTCGTTGCCGTGGGCCAGCGGGACCATGCCCGCCGCCACGGCGGCGGCGCTCCCGCCCGACGACCCGCCGGGGGTGCGCCCGAGGTCCCACGGGTTGCGCGTCACGCCGTACACGCTGTCGGAGAATCCGACCAGGCAGAGCTCCGGTACGTTGGTGATGCCGACGACCACCGCGCCCGCGGCCCTGAGCCTGGCCACCACGGGATGGTCCTCGTCCGCGGGCGTGTCCGGCGTCGCCGCGGAACCGTTGCGGGACGCCTCGCCCCTGATCGGCACATTGTCCTTGATCGCGATCGGCACCCCGGCGAGCGGCAGCCCGGACAGGTCCGCCCGCTCCTGTAGTGCCCGTGCCTCGGCCAGCGCCCGCTCGGCGAGGACCGTGCGGAACGCCCCGACGCGCCCGTCACGCTCGGCGATGGCGTCGAGGTGCTCCTCGACGACCATGGGCGCGGTGACCTTCCCCCGTCGCACGGCCTCCGCGATCTCCACTGCGGAACTTCCCACCCACGACATGAACCGAGTGTGGTCCGGCGAGTCCGTCAGGGGAAGCGTCCCACGTCTCAATCAGATGACTTGTCCGGCTCATCGGTGTTATTCCGCTCGCCCCGCCGGGGCTCGCGACCCGCCGCCTTGAGTGCCAGGCGGAGCGCGTACTCCAGCTGGGCGTTGACACTTCGCAGGTCGTCGGCCGCCCACTTGGCGATCACCTCGTAGACGGCCGGGTCGAGTCTCAGCAGGATCTTCTTGCGCTCAGCCATAGAGGCTGCCGGCGTTGACCACCGGCTGCGTCGCCTTGTCACCGCAGAGGACGACCAGCAGGTTGGAGACCATCTGCGCCTTGCGCTCCTCGTCGAGTTCCACCACCTCATCCTCCCGCAACTTGGTCAGCGCGAGCTGGACCATGCCGACCGCGCCGGCGACGATGTGGGTGCGCGCCGCGACCACCTGGGCGGCCTGCTGCCGGACCAGCATCGCCTGGGCGATCTCCGGAGCGTAGGCGAGGTGGGTGATCCGCGCCTCCAGCACCTCCACCCCGGCGAGCTGGGTGCGGTCGCTCAGCTCGGTGGTGAGCTCGGCGGCCACCTCGGCGCCGTCGCGCAGGCTGGTGCGGCCCTCCTCGTGGGCGTCGTACGGGTGGCTGGTGGCCAGGTGCCTGACGGCGGCCTCGGACTGGATCGCCACGTACTGCTCGTAGTCGTCCACGGAGAACGTCGCCTTGGCGGTGTCGGCGACCTTGTAGACGACGACGGCGGCGATCTCCACGGGGTTGCCGTCGGCGTCGTTCACCTTGAGCTTGGTCGTCTCGAAGTTGCGCACCCGGAGGGTGACGCGCTCCTTGCTGGTGAACGGCAGCACCCACTGGAACCCGGCCTGGTTCACCGTCCCGATGTAGCGGCCGAAGAACTGCACGACCTTCGCCTCGTTCGGGTTGATCACCGTGAACCCGGTGGCCATGATCGCCGCGACGATCCCCCACCCGATCGCCGCGGCGATCAGCTGCGTTTCCCCCGCCGTCCACCCGGCCCAGGCCAGGACGGCCCCGAGCGCCAGGAGCCCGATCAGGACACCGAATCCGCCGATCCGGAAAGCACGTCGTTCCATGTACGCCACCTTTGCTATCGAAGTGATATCACTACGATAGCTCACAAAGGCCGGCCGCGCGCCGGGTGAGATGAGGTTTCCGGCCTCGCCGCCGGGCGTGCCGGGCGTGGCTCCCGGGCCGGCAGGGGAGGTGGGCGGAGCCCGGAGTCAGCGCCGTGTCAGCGCCGTGGGTTGGTGCGGCGGGTGGCGGTGGCCGACATGGGATCGTCCGGCCAGGGATGCCGGGGATAGCGGCCGCGGAGCTCGGCGCGGACCGCGCGGTAGCCCTCGCGCCAGAACGAGGCCAGGTCGGCGGTGACCGCGGCCGGACGGCCCGCGGGGGAGAGCAGGTGGATCACCAGCGGGACTCCCGCGACGCGCGGGGTCTCGGCCCAGCCGAACAGCTCCTGCAGCTTGGCCGCCAGTACCGGCTGCTCGCCCGAGTAGTCGATCCTGATCCGCGACCCGCTCGGCACCTCGACCCGTTCCGGGGCCGTCTCCGCCAGCCGGGCGTTCCACGGGACCAGGCGGTGCAGCGCGGAGACCACGTCGAGGCGCTCCAGGTCGGACCGGCGGCGGGCCCGCGACAGCTCGGGCTCCAGCCAGCGGTCGGCCGCCTCGATCAGCGCGTCGTCGTCCGTCGCGGGCCAGGGGTCGCCGAGCGTGCGCCGGCAGAAGGCCAGGCGCTCGCGCAGGGCCACGGCCTCGGGCGTCCAGCGCAGGATCGACAGACCTTCGGCGCGCAGACCCTCCAGGACGGCGGGTCGTACGTCGGCGCCGCGGAGCGCGCTGTCGGCCAGCTCGATCGCGCCCAGCCGTTCCACCCGGCGAGCCGACACATCGCCACGCCGCTCTCCCGGCGGTACGCGCCAGATGATCTCCTCGTCGGAGCCGTACAGGGGAGCCGCGGCGAGCCTGGCGATCTCCTCGTCGATCACCACCGCCTGCCTGATCCTGGCGGACGCCACCCCGGCGGGCCGGTCCGCGACCGCGACGGCCAGCCACTCCGCCGTCCCCAGCCGCGACCCGCGTGGCAACTCGGCGGCCGTTCCCGAGGCCATCAGGTACGACCCGCCCCGCCGCCGCGCCACCCGCTCGGGGTAGGCCAGCGCCACGACGATCCCGGCCACGGCATCGTCGTCCCAGGCCGTCTCGTCTTTCTTCGCCGTCCTGCCGCCCCGGGGCGTGACGTCGGCGGACAGTGGTCGTCCCTGACGCCGGTCGGGGCCGGGGACGGCGCGAGCCAGGCGCCCGGCCTCCTGACGCCACCGGGCGGAGAAGCCGTCCCCGCCCCGGCGCGCGGCGCGCCAGACCGCCACCAGGTCGTCACCCGCGTCCCGGGGCAACTGCTCCGACAGCAGCGCCACGACCTCGGCGACCCGGGACCTCGCGTTGTTCCCGGTGCCGGTCCCGGGGCCGGTCAGGGGATCGGTCCCGGCATCGATCAGGGCCCGTGCCAGGCGCGGATGGACCCCGGCCCCGGCCATCCGCCGTCCCCGCTCGGTCACCCGGCCCATGGTGAGACCCGGCGTGCCAGGGGAGTCCAGGGCGCCCAGGGCGTGCAGGGTGCGGCGGGCGGCGTCCATCGCGGCGGCCGGGGGCGGGTCGAGCAGGGCCAGGCCGGTGGCGGCGGGGTCGCCCCAGCAGGCGGCCTGGAGGGCGAAGCCGGTCAGGTCGGCGAGCGCGATCTCGGGCCGCGCGTGCTCGGGCAGCCGCTCGTGCTCGGCCCGCGACCAGCAGCGGTAGACCACGCCCGGTGCCTCGCGGCCCGCCCGCCCCGCCCGCTGGGTGGCCGAGGCCCGGGACGCGCGGACCGTGGTGAGCGAGCCGAGGCCGCGGGCGTGGTCGGTACGGGGCTCCCTGGCCAGGCCGGAGTCGACCACCACCCGTACGCCGGGCACGGTCAGGCTCGACTCGGCGACCGAGGTGGCGAGAACCACCCTGCGCCCCTCACCCGGGGAGAGAACCGCGTCCTGGACCCGGGCCGGGGCCTGGCCGTGCACCTGGAGGACGTCGACGCCGGGAAGCATCGCGGCCACCCGGCCGATCTCGCCGACGCCCGGCAGGAAGCAGAGCACGTCCCCCTCGTGCTCGGCCAGCGCACGCCGTACGACGGCTGCGACATGGGCCAGGAACGCCGGGTCCACCCGCATGCCGTGGGGCGGCGCGACCTTCCCTGAGGGCGGGGCCCAGACGGGCGTGACGGGATGCGCGGTGCCGGCCGCGTGCACGATCGGCGCGGGGTCGCCCGAGCCGAGGAGGCGGGCCCAGGGGGCGGCGTCGGCGGTGGCGGAGGTGGCGACGATCCGCAGGTCGGGGCGGAGCGTGGCGCGGACGTCGAGCAGGAAGGCCAGCGCGGTGTCGGCATCCAGGTGGCGCTCGTGGCACTCGTCCAGCAGGACCGTGTCCACGCCTTCGAGGTCGGGGTCGCGCTGGAGTCGCTGGAGGAGGACCCCCGTGGTGACGACCTCGACGACGGTCCTCGCACCGGCCCTGCGCTCGCCGCGGACGGAGAACCCGACCTCCGCGCCCACCTCCGACTCCAGCAGCCATGCCATCCGCCTGGCCGCCGCCCGTACCGCCATCCGCCTCGGCTCGGCCACGATCACCCGCTTCGCCGCCGGGCCGTCGAGGAGCCCGGCCAGCGCGAGCGGGACGAGCGTGGTCTTGCCGGTGCCCGGGGGCGCGGTGAGCACGGCGACGCCCCGCTCACCCAGCGCCGCGAGCAACTCGGGCAGGGCATGGCGGACGGGCAGGCCGGACCAGTCGGAACGCACCCGTCCAGTGTCCACGAGCCCGTCCCGCCACGAGACGCGCCCCCGGCACGCGCTGTCGCCTTCCGCCGGCGAAGTCAGCCGGGCGGGGCATGTCCCGCCGCCGGTGTGATCCACAACACGGGGGCGAAGAGGCGCGTGAGGGCGAGCGGCCAAGCGCACACCACGGGGGCCGGCATGATCTGTCAGCTCGGGTCGTCGAGCCGGGGCTCCTCGTGCGAGACGCCCTTGAGCTCGTGAAAGCCCGGCGTCCCCGCCACCAGCAGCGTCCCGTCCCACAGGCGGCCCGCCCGCTCTCCCGTGGGAATCCGGGAGATCACCGGGCCGAAGAACGCCACGCGCTCGCCACCGGTGGCGGGGCCGGTGGCGGCGACCACCGGGGTGCCGACGTGTTCGCCGATCAGGCCGATGCCCTCGGCATGGGAGGTCCGCACCGCCTCGTCGTAGGCCGTCGACATCCCGGCTCCGGCCAGCTCCGCCGGCAGTCCCGCGGCGGCCAGGGCGGCGTCGAGAGCACCGGCCCAGTCCGCCCCACGTGCGCGCCCGGCGGTCCACATCGCGGTGTACAGCCTGCCGAGCGCCTGCTGCCCGTACTCCTGTCGTACGGCGGCGCAGACGCGCACGGGCACCCACAGGTAGCCCTCGGTGTCGCCCTCCGGATCCTCGTCACGGCCCTCGTTGAGCACCGACAGGCTCATCACGTGCCAGCGCACCTCGACCGGCCGTACCTTCTCCACCTCCACCAGCCATCGTGAGGTGATCCAGGTGTACGGGCAGGAGGGGTCGAACCAGAAGTCCGCGATCGTCTTGTCCATCCTGCCCGTCCTTCCCGGCTCTCCGATCATCATCCCCGGTCGTGCCCGGGCAGCGTGCCACCTTCACCGGATCGCGCGTCACAACCGACCCGCACGGCCTTTCCCGCCCGCCATAAAAAGCGAACCAGGTTTGCTTTTGAACCTGGTTCAGTTTTATTGTGCTCGTATGGCGGGACTGCGGGAGCGGAAGAAGGAGCAGACGCAACGGCGGATCGCCGCGGTGGCGCTGCGGCTGTTCGCCGAGCGCGGCTTCGACGCGGTGACCGTCAACGAGATCGCCGAGGCCGCCGAGGTGGCGAAGGTGACGCTGTTCAAGTACTTCCCGACCAAGGAGTCGCTCGTCCTGCGGGGCGTGGGGCAGGAGGACCTGGCGGGGATCGTCACCGCGCGGCCCGCCGGGCAGTCGCCGCTGGAGGCCCTGCGGGCGCACTACCGCGCGTTCGCCGCCGAGCCGGCGACGGCCGTGGACAGGGACGCCCTGATCACCCAGATGCGGGTGATCTTCGCCAGTCCCGCGCTCAGCAGCGGTGCGAACGACCTGCTCCACGGGCAGCGCCAGGCGCTGGCGCTGGCGCTGGCCGAAGAGCACGACGAGTTGACGGCCGCTCTGATGGCCGCCCAGATCACCGCCTCCGTGCTGACCCTGCAGGAGAGGTTCTTCCGCCTCCTGGTCTCCGGCGCCTCGCCGGAAGAGGCGGGCCACGACCTGTGCGGAGACGTCGAACTCGCCTTCGACCTGCTGGAGTACGGCATCAACCGACAAGGGAGACAGTGACGTGCGCGCGCGAGGAATCAACTACGACACCGGGTTCCTTCCCGGTCGCGACAACAGCCGCAAGGTGTTCGACCCCGACGCCGTCCGGCATGACATGGGCGTCATCGCCGATGAGCTGCACTGCGACGCCGTACGGATCTCCGGTGGCGATCCCGCGCGGCTGAGCGTCGCCGCCGAGCACGCCGCCGCCGCGGGGCTGGAGATCTGGTTCGCCCCCTTCCCCGTCGACCTCCCGCCCGAGGCGATGCTCTCGACCTTCGCCGACTGCGCGGAGCGGGCCGAGGTCGTGCGAGGCGGCGGGGCCGAGGTGGTGTTCGTGACCGGATGCGAGATCAGCGGGTTCGGCGCCGGGTTCATCCCCGGTGCCACGTACCGCGATCGCCTGCAGACGATAAGCACCGCCGACATGGAGTGGTGGACCTCGCTCGGCCCCGTCCTGGAGCGGCTCAACGGTTTCCTGGCCGAGAGCGCGGACGTTGTCAGGACCCGTTTCGGCGGGCCCGTCACCTACGCGGCGGCCCCGTGGGAGTTCGTCGACTGGGCCCCGTTCGACATCATCGGCGCCGACGCCTACCGGGCCGCCTACAACGCCGCCACCTTCCAGGAGGAGCTGCGCGACAAGTTCCAGCACGGCAAACCGGTCGCGGTGACCGAGTTCGGCACCTGCGCCTACCTGGGGGCGGGCGAGCGCGGTGGCATGGCCTGGCAGCCGCCGGAGGGCGCCGTACGGGACGAGGGCGAGCAGGTGCGCTACTTCACCGAACTGCTGGACGTCTTCGAGAAGGAGGGGGTGGACACCGCTCTCTGGTTCACCTTCGCGGGCTTCAGCCACATCGGGGACAGGGACATCGCCTCCTACGGCGTGGTCAGGATGCTCGACGAGAGGCGCTGGGCACCGAAGGAGGTGTTCCACACGATGGCGGCCAGATACGCCCGCGACCGAGCCGTCCGGCGAGATTCATGAGTCACCGGGGGGCAGGGAGGGGGCGGACGGTCTGAGCCGCCGGCGCCCCGCTCATTCAGCGCCGCGAGCAACTCGGGCAGGGCATGGCGGACGGGCAGGCCGGACCAGTCGGAACGCACCCGTCCAATGTCCACGAGCCCGCCTCCGCACGAGACGGGCCCTCGCGTGAGCGACAACCCGGGCGCCTGGACCGAGCCTCGCCGGGCATCGGTCCTGAGGTCAATGCAACAGGTAGCCGATGAGCGGGCCGATCATGACGCTTTGGCGCCGCCGGGGTCCCTGGGGGTCCTCAGCCTGCTAGTGGCAGCGGCGAGTTGGCCGAGTCGAGGTGCTCGACAGTGGTGAAGACGAGAACGTCGTCGCCGGCGTTCTCGATGTCGTGCAGGAGGAACTCTCCATCGCCGAAGGTGAAGTGTCGGGTCTCGCCGGCGTCGTAGGACACCTCGCGGGTAGTGCCGTCAGCGGTGTGCTGGCGGCTGCGGCCTGCGTTGACGGCGGTCCAGAAGTAGTCGAGGACGTGCCGGTGCGCGTGCCACCGCTCCCCGGGTTCGAGGCGGATCTCCCACACGCGGACGCGGCCGTTCTCGCTGAGTAGCCGCGACCCGACGTGCGGGTCGTAGGCGTGGGTCTCGAACTCCTCGCGAAGCGCGTCGGACCAACCCTCGAAGTCCGTGGCGACGACGGTGCCCGCCAAGGGGGCGTCGGTCAGGAATGCCGGCGTGGTGGTCATTGGGGTTCCTCTCGTACGTCGTGGTCACTGGCCCGGGCCGTAGAGGCCGAATCGCAGGTCAGGATCGCCGGGCACCCAGGTGCAGTCGACCTGCGAGCGGGTGCCCATCTCTTTGACCCGGCGCAGCAGGCGCTGGCCGAGCTCGAGCTGGCCCGGCTCCCATTTCGCCAGAGCGGCGGGGATGGCGCCGTCGGCCTCGCTCAGGGCGTCGTACAGGGCCCAGGCGTTCGCGGCGGCCTTCGCCGTACCGGCCGCGGCGTGCGGGCGCGCGGCGCTGGCCGCGTCGCCGATCAGCGCCACCCGGCCGACGGCCATGTGCTCGGCGCCGACGTCGTAGACCGCCTGGAGGTAGGGCTGCTCGGTGCGCCGCACCACCTCGGCCGCGGCGGGCGCCAGCACCGTGTCGGCCACCTCACGCATCTCCTCGACGAACCGGTCCTGCACCTGGCCCGGGTGCACCGACACCTTGCCGAGGAAGCCGCGTTTGTCGGTCATCAGCTCCTCAAGGTCGGCGCCCTCGGCGACGTTGCGGTACCAGACGTAGTTGAGCAGTCGGTTCCCCACCGTCAGCCCGCCCTCGTCCGAGGGGATCGGGTAGATGTTGATGTGGGTGTACGGCACCACGTTGAAGCTGATCGAGTCGTGCAGGAGCTCGAAGGTCTCGGGCGAGACCTCGGACTCCTGCACGGTGCCGCGCCAGCCGACGTAGCCGGAGTACTCCAGGACGCTGCCGGGTGAGATCCGGCTGCGGCTCGCGGAACCGATCCCGTCCGCGAACACCACGAGCTCCGCTCGCTCACGGCGCCCGGAAGCGAAACGGACCTCGACGCTGTCGCCGTCCTGGTCGAAGCCGGCGGCGTACTCCCCGAGGTGGTACCGCTCAGTGCCGAAGTCGGCCAGCAGGGCCCGGTAGAACGTGCCCCAGGAGGTGTACCGCCACGGCGTGGGGTCGCGGTGCAGTACCTCGTTGCCGGCGCCGAGGTACTGGACGTACTGAGTCGCGGTGCTGACCTGCTCGGGGTGCTGCTCGCTGCACTCGGCGAACCAGCGCAGCGTGTCGGGCTGCAGCACGATGCCCCCGCCCCGGCCGTCCAGGCTGGTCGGCGTGCGCTCGAAGACGGTCACGTCGAAGCCCAGGCGACGCAGCAGCAGCGCGGACGTGAGGCCGCCGATCGAGCCGCCGACGACCAGTGCCCGCCGGCCGGAGTAGTGGGAGTGGCCGTTCGTTTCATGCATTGTCGTCGCTCCCGAGCTCGGGCAGGCCGAGGAAGCGGCGGGCGGCGGCCTCCATGGCCTCGGCGCCGATACCTTCCGAGACCGGCAGGTCCTGTGGGCGGTCCACGCCCATGTCGAAGGGGTAGTCGCTGCCGCACAACAGCCGGTCCGGGCCCGCCTTGGAGCGCAGCAGCCGCAGCGCCGGTCCGTCGTGGGTGAGCGTGTCGAACCACAGGTCGCGGAAGCCCTCGTGCGGCGTTCGGCCGGTGCCGGCGCCGACGTCCGCGCGTTGCTCCCAGCCGTGTCGCCACCGGCCCAGGAGCGCGGGCGCGCATCCTCCGCCGTGAACGAAGCAGATGCGCAGCGACGGAAGCGTTTCCGTGACTCCGCCGAGCACACAGGAGGCGACGGCCGTCGCCGTCTCGGTGGGGTTCCCGATCAGATTGGCGAGGTAGTACGACCCCCACTCCGGCCGCGGCAGCTGCATGGGGTGTACCAGAACGGCCAGGTCCAGCTCGGCGGCGATGCGGGCGACCTCGTGAAGCGGGCCTTCGTCGAAGGAGGTGGCGCCGACCAGCGGGGGAACCGCGACGCCGCGGACGACCGCCGACGCGGCGATCGCCTTCATCTCGGCCCGGGCCGCAGTCGGGTCGTGCAGGGAGACCAGGCCCAGGCCGAACAACCGGCCGTGGCTGTCATGGCACAGGCGGGTCAGGGCCTCGTTGAAGCGGCCGACGTATTCGCCCACTCCGGGGTCCGGGACCACGGGGAACGCGAACGGCGGGGCAGACAGCACCCGGGCGCCCAGCCCGGCGCGGTCGGTCTCGGCGAGCACCCGGTCGGGGTCGCTCATCGCCGACGCCGCGATGCACAAAGGGATGTCGCCGAGGTACAGCTCTTCGCCTCGCGCGTTCAGCGGCGGGACCGGCGAGCCCGGCGGAAGGTCGAACAGCTCCTGGGGCAGCCAGTGCGCGTGGACGTCGATGACGCCCCGCCGCACCGCGGGGGCCGCAGCGCGGGATCGGCCGGTGTCGAGGGTCGTCACGCCGCCGCCTCCAGCGCCTCGAAGCGGGCGAGCACCTCGGCTTGGAGCATGGCGACGGCCGGGTCGGAGGCGCGGCGTGGACGGGGGAGGTCCACCTCGATGGTCTCGTGGATCCGGCCGCCCGGCGCCAGGACGACGATCCGGTCGGAGAGCTGGACCGCTTCGGTGACGTCGTGGGTGACGAACATGACCGTGCGCTGTGACTCGAGCCAGATGCGCTCCAGGTGTTCACGCAGGGAGCGTGAGGTCATCGCGTCGAGGTGGCTGAACGGCTCGTCCATGAGCAGGATGTCCGGCTCGACGGAGAAGGCCCGGGCGATGCCGATCCGTTGCTGCTGACCGCCGGAGAGCTGGGCCGGGTAGCGGTCGCCGAGGTGGCCGAGGCCGACGAGGTCGAGGTAGTGCTGGGCGCGCTGCTCCCAGCCGGAGCGGTCGCGCTGGACGAACCTGAGGTTCTGCGTGACGGTGCGCCAGGGCAGCAGCCGCGGGTCCTGGAACACGTAGCCGACCTTGGCGTCGTGGTCACCGGCGCGTAGGCGGACCGAGCCGCCGCTGAGGCTCTCGATTCCGGAGACGATGTTGAGCAGCGTCGTCTTGCCGCTGCCGGAGGGCCCGACGACGGAGACGAAGGTCTCGCCGCTGATGGACAGGTCGATCCCGTCGAGCACGCGCGTCTGCCTGCCCTGACGGTTCTGGTATTCCTTCACCAGGCCGTCGATTTCGATGGAGGCCATGAGTTTCCTTTCGAGAAGGGATGCGCTGCTCAGGCGGTGCGCCAGCGGGTGACGAAGCGTTCGATCGGGCCAAGGATGATCTGGTCGGCGAGGACCAGGAAGACGATGAAGATGACGACCCAGGCGAGGAAGCCGTCGAGCTGGTTGGCGTCGTACCAGTAGCGGGAGCGCCAGCCGACGCCGGAGGTCGAGCCGAACCACTCCGCAAGGAGCAGGCCGTTCCAGGCGCTCATGATCGCAAAGCGCACCGCCGCGACCGTCGAGCCGGCGACCGCCGGAGCCACGATGTGACGAAGGACCTGGGGCCGGCCGACACCGAACGAGCGGGCCATGAGCACGAGGTCGGGGGGCACGGCCCGGACCGCCTTGGCGATGTTCACGACGACGAAGGGCAGGGCCGAGAGGAAGACCGTCGTGACTGGAGTGAGCCAGCCGAAGCCGAACCACATCGTGGTCAGGAGTGCCCAGATTATCGCCGGGGCGGCGAGCGCGGCCATGGTCAGGTCGGCCAGGGCGTACTCGGCGAACCGGGACAGACCCATCAGCACGCCCACGGCCGTTCCGACGATGAGCGCCGCGACGAGGCCCAGGGTGAAGCGGTTCATGCTCACGGCCAGGTTGGCCGACAGGTGACCGCCGGCCGCCTCGCCGACCAGCCGGCCGAATGCCTCGCCGATCGAGGGGACGCGGTGTCCGTACTCGGCCGCGAGTTGCCAGACGGCGAGCATGGAGAGCAGCGAGGTGGCGAGCGCGATCACGGAGGACGACGCTGAGCGTCCGCGTCGCGACCACAGGGATGCCGCCCGGTCGGCCGGCAAGGGACGCGGTGTCGCCTCCGGCGCGGTTGCGGTGGTCATGTGAGTTCCTTCCTCCAGGCGAACACCCGGGTCTCGACCCGGGCAAGACCGCGCTCGATCAGCACCATCGCGATGACGAACAACATGGTCCAGGCGAGCATGTCGGCGACCTTGAACTCCTGGTAGGCGCGCCGGATCATGAAGCCGACTCCGTTGTTGGCGCCGAAGACCTCGGTGAGGGCCTCGACCTTCCAGGCCATGGCGAAGGCGTAGCGGACGCCCGCGAACACGAAGGCCGTGATGGCGGGCAGGTAGACGTGGCGCACCACGTCGACGGGCCGCCGATCGAAGGCCCGGCACATGCGGAGCAGCCCGCCGTCGACCGAACGGACGCCCTCGGCGACGTTGATCGCGATGAACGGGACGGCCACCAGGGCCGACACCACGATCGGCCCGGTGGCGCCCACGCCGAAGATGACCAGCCCGAAGACGGCGTAGGCGAGGCCGGGGACGTTGCCGAGCACGAACAGCGGCATCGAGAAGTATGTCGACATGAACCGGCTGCGGCCCATGACAAACCCGATCGGCAGACCGACGGCCAGCGCCAGCGCGAAGCCGATCCCGATCTTCACGATGCTCGCGGCGAAGTTGCTGAACGCCTCACCGGACACGATGAAGTCGGCGACGCGTCCGAAGACCTTGAACGGGGTGGGGAGGATGTTGTCATCGGTGATCCACGCGACCACGGCCCAGGTGGCGAGTGCCCCCAGCAGTGCGACCAGCGAGACGAGCCACCGCGAGGAGCCTCCGGCTCCGTCGGGTCGTGGACGCCGGCCGCGGATCCGCGCGTTCGGCGAGCTCTGGCCAGGCCGGATGATGGGCGGTTCGGTGGTAGCGGTCGGCGAAGTCACCGGCGGTCTCCTGCCGTGGGGAGGAATTTCGGGTTTTGCGCGTCGCCCTCGATGACACCGGTCTCGCGCATGAGGTCGAAGATCTTGCTCTCGTCGTCGGCCCACTGCTTGTCGAAACGGATGTCCTGGACCACCCAGTCGTGTTCGGCCACGTAGCTCTTCATGAACTCCACGTAGCGGGGGGACTCGACGGCGAAGTGCTGCGGGTAGCGTTCGATGATCTCGTCGCGGTGCGCGCGCCACTCCTTGAGACCGCGCGACCACAGGTCCAAGAAGGCTTCGACCTCCCGGGGGTGCTCCTCGACCCAGTCCTTGCGGGCGACGAACACGTTGCCCATGGGACCGTCGTGGCCGGGTGCCTCCAGGTCGGCGAACAGCTCGGCAGACGACTTGCCGTCGTACAACGCGCGGACGCCGCCTTCGCGCAGCTCGCGTGCGGAGAGGTCGGGATAACAGATGCAGGCATCGATCTCGCCGCGGGCGAGCAGGTTGGAGAGGTTCTGGATGTCGGCGACGACGATCTTGAAGTCGGACTTCTCTCCAGCGATGGTGAGCCCATGCATCTTCTCCATCAGCGCGTGCCACACCAGGGTCCCGGAGACCGAGGTGAACACGCCGAGCCGCTTGCCCTTGAGGTCTACGAGGGACTTCGCCGGGTCGTCGGTGCGTACCAACAGCCGGCTCCGCTCGGAGTTGTAGCGCCCAATGATCACCGTGTCCTGCTCGGTCTCCGCCTCAAGTCCCGGCACTTCGAAGGACGCCGAGGAGATGATGTCGGCGTGGCCGCCGGCGAAGAGCCCGAACTCGTCCCAGGTCGCCGAGGTTTCGAGGGAGATGCCGGTCTCCTTCTCGAAGTCCTCGATGATCCCCTCGTCGTGCAGGTAGTCCCAGATCGGGTCGGGGGCGAAGGTGAACCGAATGACACCATCGCGTGCCGCCCGGGAGGAGGCGGGACCGCCCAGACCCGCACCGCAGGCCGTCGAAACGAACATGACGCCGGCCATCAGGAGAGCTGCCAGTGCTCGGGTTCTGTATCTGTTCAACCGCACGGCTTCCCTACTCTGCTGTCGTGGCGCCGTGTGACGGCGGTCACCGGCCAGAACAACCATGCTCCAGCGGAAGCCACCTCCTCAATGTTCCAGCGTTCACACCTACGGGCTTTATAGTGTGAGTTCGAACACGAGGGAGGCGCCTCGATCATGGGACCACATCATGATGAACTGCGGCGCTGGCTGGCCGGGATCGCCGACATCGGCGCCGCCGTCAGCCGCCAGGAGCCACTCGGCGACCTCCTGAACCGGGTGGCCCGGACCGCGTGCTCACTCATGGGCTACGACTTCTGCGGCGTCTTCCTGCCCAACCCCGCGGGCACCGCGCTCGTCATCCGCGGCTACCACGGGCTCTCCCCCGAGTACGTCGACCTGGTCAACGCCGAACGCCCGATTCTGCTCAGCGCCGGACGGGAGGGCGAAGCACCCACCAGCCGGGCGTTCCGCACCGGCGACATCGTTGCCCTGGAGGACATCGGCCTCGAACCACAGTTCGGCCCATGGGGCGGCGTCGCCCAGGAACAGGGCTACCGAGCACTGGTGTCCGTGCCGCTGCGCCGTGCCGGCACGGTTGTCGGCACCTTGAACTGCTACCGCCGGCAGCCCCACCACTTCGACGGCGCCGAACGCGAGCTCGTCGGCACCCTCGCGACCCAGGTTGCCATCGCACTGGTGACCGCCCAGCTGCAGGCCCGGGAGCGGGCGACCATCGGCGAGCTACGCGAGCTCAACAGCTCCCTCTCCAAGCAGCACGCCATGCTTCGCCGCGCGGAGGAGATCCACGTCGAGCTCACTGCGATCGCCCTGCGCGGCGAGGGAATCGGCGGTGTCGTCACCGCGCTCGCGGACCTGCTCGGCTCCGACGTTCTCGCCGACGACGTCCACGGATCGGTACTGGCACGTAGCGACGGCCGACCGCTTGAGACCGACGCACCGCCACCGGCAGCTCTGGACCTCACCGACGGGTCGTTGGTGGAAACGATGCTGGAGGGCGAGACCTTTGTCGTATCGGCGGTCCTGCTCGACGGCGAGGTCGTGGGACGGATCTGGGTCCGCCGGCCGCTGGCCTCCTTTACCGGACTCGACATCCGCGCCACCGAGCACGCATCGGTCGTCGCGGCCCTCGAACTGCTCCGGGAACGCACCGCCGCGGACGTCGAGGGACGCCTGCGCGGCTCCCTGGTCGCCGACCTGCTCTCCGACGAGTCCCTCGACGTCGCCGCCGTCATCGAACGGGCACGCCGCATGGGCCACGACCTCACCGGCCCGCACACCCTCAGCGCCATCGCGGTACGCGAGATCGACGGCGCCGCCGGACTCCCGGCCGCTGAACGCGCGCTCGCGACCACCACTCGCCTCCTCGCGGGTATGGACCCGCTCCCGCTCGCCGCCGCGCACCGGGGCCTGGTCGTCGTGCTCTGGCCCGACCAGATCGCATGGCGAGACGGCACGACGGATACGCCGCGCGAGGCGACCGAGCGGCTGGCCGACGCGCTCGCCAAAGCCCGCTCGGTGAAACAGGTGACCGCCGCCGTGGCGGCTCCGACGCCGACCCTGCCGGGACTTCGGACCGCCTTTCGGACGGCGCGAGGGGCACTGGAACTGGCCGCTGAGTCGTCGGACCCGGTCATCCTCCATCTCGCCGAGCTGACCGTCGACAACCTGCTGCTCCAGGTCAGCGACACCGACGGGCTACGCCAGTTCGCCCGGAGGGTGCTCGGACCGGTGCTCGACTACGACCGCGAGCGCTCGACCGACCTGGTGACCACCCTGCACGTCCTCTTGGAGAACGACATGGACAGGAAGGCGGCGGCCAGGGAATTGCACATTCACCCGAACACCGTGCTCCAGCGTATGCACCGAATCGAGGACCTGACCGCTCTGAAGCTCTCACGTCCGCGCGACCTTCTCGAGATCACGACCTCGTTGTCGGTCGCCCGAATCGCCGGCATGCGAGAGCCGCGTCTTGGCGGGTCCGGGAAGTGACGTGTCACAGTGGCGGGACCGCGCCGGATTCACACCGGGACTCTAGGCCGACGGGTCGAGGATCCCGGTGCTCACCAGGGCGATGATGAGGACGCCGAGGGCGATCCGGTAGATCACGAAGCTGGTGAAGCGGTGGGTGCTGATGTACTTCAGGAACCATGAGACGGCCAGGTAGCCCACAACGAAGGAGATCACGGTGGCCAGGATCGTGGGCCCCCAGTCGGGGGCGCTGCCATCGCCGATCTTGAACAGCTCCAGGAAGCCCGAGCCGAGCACGGCCGGGATGGCCAGCAGGAAGGAGTACTTCGCGGCCTCCTCCCTGCGGTAGTCCAGCAGCAGCCCGGCGCTGATCGTGCCGCCGGAGCGGGAGACGCCGGGAACCAGGGCGAGCGACTGGGCGAAGCCGTAGATCAGGGCATGGGTGAAGCTGAGGTGCCGCTCCAGGGTGAGCTTGTTGCGGGCGGTGTGGTCGGCGAACCACAGCACCAGCCCGAAGACGATCAGGGTCGTGCCGATCAGGCGCAGGTCGCGGAAGACGCTCTCGATGGAGTCCTTGAAGAGCAGGCCGAGCACCACGATCGGAATGGTGCCCACGATGACGTACCAGCCCATCCGGGCGGAGTGGTGGCCGCGCAGGTCGGGTGTCCACAGGGACCGCGTCCAGGTGGAGATGATCTCCCAGATCTCCTTGCGGAAGTAGATCAGCACCGCGGCCTCGGTGCCGAGCTGGATGACCGCGGTGAACGCGGCTCCGGGGTCCTGCCAGCCGAAGAACGCCGAGACGACCCGGATGTGGGCGCTGGAGGAGATCGGTAGAAACTCCGTCAGTCCCTGAATCAGTCCGAGGACCACGGCTTCGAACCAGCTGATCACTTGAGCGCCTTTCGTACCAGCACGTGCGTAGCGTACGCGAGGCTAGCGCAGCGGCGGGCCGACTGTGACCCGGTCAATGGGCTGGGATGTGTCATCGGTCGCGAACCGGCCCCGGCCGCCGCCGGAGGGGCCGGCATGGTGACCGCGGAATATCGGAGCGGCACTCTGGACATTTTGGGCAGTCGTAAAACCTAGTGCCACTTAAGCCGTTGCCAAGTTGGACACAAGAGGAGTTCACATACTCCGACCTAAGGAGTTTGCCTAACGAAACGGCGTCATATGGCACCGCAGTCCCTCGTACCACTTAAGCCGTTGCCAAGTTGGACACAAGAGGAGTTCACATACTCCGACCTAAGGAGTTTGCCTAACGAAACGGCGTCATATGGCACCGCAGTCCCTCGTACCACTTAAGCCGTTGCCAAGTTGGACACAAGGCGGGTTCACATACTCTGACTTAAGTAGTTTGCCTAACGAAACGGCGTCATATGGCACCGCAGTCCCCCCCGACCGTCCTGCACCTGTTTCGCGAGCGCGTGCGATCCGCGCCCCAGGCGATTGCGCTGGTCACGTCGGACGGAGTCCGCACCTACCAGGCTCTGGATGCCCTATCGACCCGGATAGCGGATCGGATCAACGGGATCGGGAAGGTTCCCGGGTCTCTCGTCGGCGTTCTCGCGGATCGTTCCGCGGTCCTCGTCGCGGCCCAACTCGCCGTGTTGAAGACGGGCTCCGCCTTCGTGCCACTCGATCCGTCGGCTCCGGCCGACCGCCTCCGCGCCATGCTGGCGGACGCCCGGGTCACCGCCGTGGTGACCGGCAGGGAGTGGTCGGCGCGACTGACGCACCCCGACGTTCCTCCCCTGATCATCGTCGAGGATCTGGAAGGCGAGGATCTGGAAGGCGAGGAGATCCCCTGGACGGACCCCGGCAGGCTTGCCTACACCATTTACACCTCCGGCTCGACCGGACGCCCGAAGGGCGTCCTGGTACCGCACCGGGGTCTGCTCAACCTGGTGCGATGGCACCATGAGGTTTTCGGTACCACGGCGGAAGATCGGACCGCGCTCATCGCCGGCCCGGCCTTCGACGCCAGCGTCTGGGAGATCTGGACCTACCTGACGGCAGGGGCGAGCATCGCGATACCGGACGCGGACACTCGGGATTCCCTCACCTCCTTGCGCGACTGGATCGTGGCGCAGCGGATCACCGCGTGCTTCTTCCCCACCCCCATCGCCGAAGCGCTCCTCGGCCTCGACTGGCCGCCGACGACGAAGCTCCGGATCATGTTCACCGGCGGAGACCGCCTTACTCGCTATCCGCCCCCGGGGCTGCCCTTCCGTTTGGTGAACATCTACGGGCCGACGGAATGTTCGATCATCGCCACCGCGGGAGAGGTGCCCGGTCACGGCGAGAACACCGGCGCGCCCTCGATCGGCGAGGCCATTAACGGCACGGACGTCTACCTACTCGATGAGCGCCTCGAACCGGTGACGCCCGGCGAGACCGGCGAGATCTACATCGGCGGAGCCGGAGTGGCCAGGGGCTACCTGGGGCGTCCCGAGCTGACGGCCGAGTGTTTCGTGCCGGATCCGTTCGGCGGATCGGCCGGCGCACGGCTCTATCGGACGGGTGACTTCGCCAGGATCCGGCCCGGTGGCCGGCTCGATTTCGTCGGGCGTGTCGACGACCAGGTGCAGCTCCGGGGCTACCGGGTCGAGCTGGGCGAGGTAGAGGCGGTGCTCAGCCGGCATCCTCACGTGCAGTCCGCCACGGTGCTCGTCCACCAGGACCAGCTTGTCGCCTATGTCGTCATGGGCAGTGGTGCGGCCGAGGAACTGCGGGCGTTTCTCGCCGCCAGGCTCCCCGAGTACATGGTTCCCGCGCGCTTCGTCTCGCTGGCGGAGATGCCGCTCACCCCCAACGGGAAGGTCGATCGCCGCGCACTGCCCGCGGCCCGGGGCGCCGGCGCGGTCCGTGACACGACGTCACCCCGGACGCCCACGGAAGCGGTCGTCGCCGGGGTGTGGAGGCGTGTCCTCGGTCTGGAGCGGGTCGGCGTCCACGAAGACTTCTTCGCGCTGGGAGGCCAATCGCTCGCCGCGATGCGGATGGCCGTTCAGTTGGAGGACGCCCTGCGCCGACAGGTCCAGTCGAGAATCTTCTTCGAGCACCCCACGGTCGCGGCCGTCGCCCGCGAGATCGACGGTGGTGGGGAGGAACCCCCGCCGGCTCTCGTCCCCGGCTCGACGAGTGAGTGGTCGCCGCTCTCGCCCGCACAGCAGCGGCTGTGGTTCATCGATCGGCTGGTTCCCGGCAGCGCCCTCTACAACGTGCCGATCTCTTACACGATTGACGGCGACCTCGACGCCGCCGCACTCGAACGCGCGGTGAACGAGATCGTCAGGCGGCACGAGCCCCTGCGTACCCGCTATGACGAGCGGGCGGGCGTGCCCGTTCAGCACGTGGCCACGTGGCGGCCCGTTCCTTTCGTCACCGCCGACCTGCGCGGGCTCCCGAGTGAGGCGCGCGCCGAACTCGTCGACGCCGACGCCCGGACCCCCTTCGACCTACGTACCGGCCCGCTGCTCCGGGCGCTGCTCCTGTGGCTGGACGACGACCGCCGCGAGCTCCTGCTGACCGTGCACCACATCGCGTTCGACGGCTGGTCGGCGAGCGTCTTCCTCGCCGAGCTCGGTGAGTTCTACGAGGCCTTCGCGGCTGGGCGTCCCCCGGAACCGCCCGCGCTCACCACACGCTACGCCGACCTCGTGGCCTGGTCGTCCAGGCGGCTTCAGCGCGTCGCCGAGGAGCAGCTGGCGTTCTGGGGCAAGCGTCTGGAGCGACTGCCCGATCCTCTGGAGCTGCCCTCTGACCGGCCTCGTTCCCCGGCCAGGAGCTATCGCGGCGCGAAGCTCCGTCACGCCCTGCCCGCCGAACTCGTCTCCGCCCTGGAATCGGTGGGCGCGGAGGCGCGGGCCAGCCTGTTCATGGTGATGTTCGCCGCCTTTCAGGCACTGCTCCGCCGGTACACGGGCCAGGAGGACATCGTGGTGGGGGTGCCGGTCGCGGGGCGGGACCACCCGGAGGCGGAACAGCTGATCGGCTTCTTCACGAACACGCTTCCTCTCAGGACGGACCTGTCAGGGGACCCCTCGTTCGTCGATCTGCTCCGTGAGGTGAGGCGGACCGCTCTCGACGCGTCGGCGAACGCGGACGTCCCCTTCGAGCGGATCGTCGAGAGCCTCGACCTCGGCGGAAGCGTCGCCCACAACCCGCTCGTCCAGGTCCTGTTCGTGATGCAGGAAGCGGTGCCCGCCGTGCACGCGGCGGGGATCCGAGTCGCGATGAACGGGGAGATCGACAACGGCTGCGCCAAGTTCGACCTTCTGACGTTCGTCGACTTCCCGCCGGACGGTCCCGTCCTGACCGCGGAGTACGCCACCGAGTTGTTCGACGCCGAGACGATGGAGCGGTTCCTCGCGCATTACGAGAAGTTGCTCTGGGGGGTCGTGGAGGATCCGCTCCGCCGGATCTCCGAGCTTCCGCCGGCGACGATGGCAGAGCCGCTGCGCGGCCCCCGTTCGGAGCCTGTCGGCCGCTGCCTGCACACACTGGTCGAGGAGCAGGCGGCGAGAACGCCGGAGGCCGTCGCGGTCGAGTTCGAGGGCGCCTGCCTGACCTATGCCGAGCTCGACCGGCGTGCCAACCAGCTCGCCCACCACCTGAGACGGGCAGGGGTCGGTGCCGACGTGCCCGTCGCGCTCCGGGTCGATCGCTCGTTCGAACTCGCTGTCGCCGTTCTGGGGATACTCAAGGCAGGCGGGGCGTACGTGCCGCTTGACCCCTCGTACCCGGCGTCCAGGATCGAGCAGGTTCTTTCCCAGGTCGGGGCGCCGGTCCTGGTCGCGGAACGCCACCTACTCGACGGCCTGCCCGCCGCAGGCCACCGTACCGTCTGCCTTGAGGCGGACCGGGCCGAGATCGACCGGATGCCGACGAGCGCCCCGCCGGCCGAGGTGACCCCTGACCACCTCGCGTACGTGCTCTTCACCTCGGGCTCCACCGGCCGTCCCAAGGGCGTCGCGATGCCCCATCGCCCCATCGTCAACCTCCTGCGGTGGCAGCGATCGGCCGGTGGACTCGGCGGCGCGGCCCGCACCCTGCAGTTCACCGCGATGGGCTTTGATGTCTCCTGCCAGGAGATCTTCACGACCTGGGCGGGGGGCGGAACCCTGGTGATGGTCCGTGACGAGGTGCGGCATGATGCCGCGGCACTGGCCTCCTTCGTCGAGATGGCCGGGATCGAGCGGCTCTTCCTGCCGTTCGTCGCGCTCCAGCATCTCGCGCAGGCCGGAGTCGTCCCCTCACGGCTGCGTGACATCGTCACCGCGGGCGAGCAACTGCGGATCACCCCACAGATCGCACGCCTCATGACCGCGCTGCCCGGCGCCGCCCTGCACAACCACTACGGCCCGACGGAAAGCCATGTCGTCACGGCTCACACGTTGCGGGGTGACCCTTCCGACTGGCCCGACCTGCCTCCCATCGGGCAGCCCGTCGCGAACGTGACGGTCAGGATCCTCGACCGCCACGGCCGCCCGCTACCTGCGGGCGTGCCCGGCGAACTCCATCTCGGCGGAGTCTGCCTGGCCAGGGGTTACTATCGGCGACCCGATCTGACGGCGGACCGGTTCGTGCCGGACGACGTGACGGCCGGGCAGCGGATGTACCGCACCGGCGACCTGGCCCGCCTCGGCAGGAACGGGACGATCGAGTTTCTCGGGCGGGCCGACGACCAGGTCAAGATCCGCGGATACCGTGTCGAGCCGGGCGAGGTCGAGGCCGCTCTGTGCCGGCACCCCGCCGTACGGTCCGCCATCGTGATCGCCGGTGAACCGGACAGCCGTACGGCGGCCCGGAGCCTTACCGCCTACGTTGTGGGCGAGCCCGCGGACTATCGGACCTTCCTTGAGGCGAGGCTGCCCGAGTACATGGTGCCGAGCGCGTTCGTCCTGCTGGACGCGGTGCCGACGACCCCCTCGGGGAAGGTGGACCGTCGCGGGCTCCCCGCCTGCACACCGCGGAGCGAATCGCTCGCCGCTCCGGGGACAGCGCTGGAGACGGTCATCGCCATGACCTGGAGCGAGGTTCTCGGGGTGGAGAAGGTGGGGCTCCACGACGACTTCTTCAGGTTGGGCGGTCACTCCCTCGTCGCCACGCGCGTGACCTCGGCCCTTCGCGAGGCGCTGGACGTCCACATCCCGCTGAAGACCCTGTTCGAGAGATCCACCGTCGCCGCGCTGGCGAGGGCGCTGCTCGGCGAACACGGCTCCGGTCTAGAAGAGGCGGCTGAGCTGTTCCTGCTGGTCGCCTTCTCCGCCGACGACGACATGCAAGCACTTTTACGAGAGAACGGGGATATCGGTTGAACGGGGATCGGTTGTCACCGCGCCGGCGCGAGCTGCTGGAGGCACTGAGAAGGAAGCGGCGGCTACCGGCCGCCGGCGGCAGGGTCTCGCGGCGCGAACCATCGGAGCGGGTGCCGATGTCGTTCTCCCAGCAGCGGCTCTGGTACCTGGACCGGATGCTCCCTGGCGCGAGCCTGTACCTGCTGCCCGTCGCCTACCGGCTCCGGGGGGCGCTCGACCACGAGGCCCTGGTCCAGGCGCTGAACGAGCTGGTCGCCCGGCACGAGAGCCTGCGGACGACCTTCGCCATGGACGGTGCGGAGCCGGTGCAGCTCATCGCGGAGAACCTGCGCCTGGACCTGCCCGTCGTCGACTGTGACGGCGAGGCCGAGCTGTGGGCACGGCTGGCGGCACTGGCCGTGGAGCCGATGGACCTGGGCCGTGGGCCGCTGCTGCGCGGGCGGCTGATGCGGTGCGGTTCCGAAGAGCACGTCCTGCTGCTGACCTTCCACCACGCCGTCGCCGACGCCTGGTCACTTGAGGTGTTCAACCGCGAGCTGGGCGAGCTGTACGCGGCTCACCGTGCCCGGCGGCCGGTGGAACTGCCCGAGCCGCCCATCCAGTATCCGGATTTCGCGGTCTGGCAGCGGGAGTGGCTGGCCGGGCCCGAGTACGACGCTCAACTCTCCTACTGGCGGCAGGCCCTCGAAGGCGCGCCCCGCGTGCTGGAGCTCCTTCCCGACCGGCCGCGCCCGCCGGCGCAGTCGTTCAAGGGCAAGTCGCTGCCGTTCCGCGTCGAGGGTCCGGCGGAGGAGTTCCACGCCCTCTGCCGCAGCCTCGGCGCCACCCCGGCCATGGTGCTGCTGGCCGCCTTCCAGGTCCTGCTGGCCCGCTACACCGGACACACCGACATCGTCGTCGGCACCCCGATCGCCAACCGCGACCGTGCGGAGCTGGAAGGTCTCATCGGGTTTCTCACCAACACCGTCGTGATCCGTACGGATGTCTCGGGAAACCCCTCCTTCGCGGCGGTCGTGGAGCGCGTGCGCGAGGCGATGCTGGATGCGCACGCCAACCAGGGGCTGCCCTTCGAGAAGCTGGTCGAGGAGCTGCGTCCGGAACGCCACCTCAGCCGCAGCCCGCTCTTCCAGATGATGTTCCTCTACCAGCAGGGAGCCGACTCCCGTCCGGATCTGGACGGGCTGACCGTCACCTCCGTCCAGGTGCCCTGCGAGACGTCGAAGTTCGACCTGACACTGGCCCTACGGGACGATGATGACGGTATCGAGGGGATCGTCGAGTACAGCACCGATCTGTTCGACGAGGACTCGATCCGCCGTCTCATCCGTCATTTCCGCACGCTCGTGGCCGGTGCTGTGGCCGACGCGACGACGCCGGTGCGGGAGCTGCCGATCCTGTCGTCCACGGAGCGCGAGCAGATCCTCGTCGAGTGGAACCGGACCCACCAGCCGCTGGGAGACGACCTCGTCCACCAGGTGTTCACCGCGCGCGCCCGTTTCGCCCCGGACGACGTGGCCGTCGTGGACGGGAACGGAGAGCTGACCTACCGGGAGCTCGACGCCGCTTCCGACGAGTGGGCACGGGCCCTCCAGGCGCTGGGAGTCGGCCGTGGCAGCCTGGTCGGAATCTGCCTGGAACGCTCCGCCGAGTTCGCCGTCGCCTTCCTCGCCGTGCTCAAGGCGGGTGGGGCGTACGTACCGCTGGATCCCGCACAGCCGAGGGACCGGCTGGCCTTCATACTCGACGACACGCAGGCGGGTCTCCTGCTGACCTCGGGACGGCTCGCCGACCGCTTCGCGGGCTCGTCGGCCCTGGTGGCCGAGGTGGAGACGCTCGGTGCCCCCGGGACGCCCCCGCTGAAGGAGAGCGGGACCGGCCCCGACGACCTGGCCTACGTCATCTACACCTCCGGCTCGACCGGACGGCCCAAGGGCGTGATGGTCACGCATCGCGGCATCGCCAACTACGCGGCCTGGGCCTGCCACGAGTACGACCCCACCGGCGGCGCGCCGGTTCACTCCTCCGTCGGGTTCGACCTGACCGTCACGAGCCTGCTGGTGCCGCTGCTCGCCGGTGGCACGGTGCACCTGCTGCCCGAGGGCGCGGGGGCGGAAGGGCTCGGCGAGGCACTGCGTACCAGGCGGGCACCGTACGGCCTCGCCAAGATCACCCCTGCTCACCTGGAGATCGTGGCACACCAGCTCTCGCCACACGAGGCCGAGGGGAGGACCAGGCGTTTCGTGATCGGCGGAGAGAGCCTGCTCGCCGAGAACATCGCGTTCTGGCGCCGACACGCTCCGGGCACCCGCCTGATCAACGAGTACGGTCCGACGGAGACCACGGTCGGATGTGCCACGTACGAGGTCTGGGAGCAGACGCCGACCACCGGGGCGGTCCCGATCGGCCGTCCCATCGCCAATACCGAGCTGTACGTCCTCGACCCCCTGCTGAACCCGGTCCCCGTCGGGGTGGCCGGTGAACTCTACGTCGGTGGGGCGGGCGTCGCCCGAGGCTACCTGAACCGTCCGGGGCTGACCGCGGAGCGGTTCCTGCCCAACCCGTTCTCGACGCCGGGCGGCGAGCGCATGTACCGGACGGGAGACATCGTCCGCTACCGCGCGGACGGCAACCTGGAATACCTCGGCAGGGAGGACACCCAGGTGAAGCTGCGCGGGTTCCGTGTCGAGCTCGGCGAGGTCGAGGCCGCGATGACGCGCCTGCCGGCCGTCGCCGACGTGGCGGTGACGCTCAGCGAGGACACCCCCGGCGACAGACGCCTCGTCGCCTACGTCGTGAAGTCCGGCGACGGCGACGGTGACGGTGACCAGGGCGGTGTCGGCGCGCTGCGCGAGGCGCTCGGAGCCGAACTGCCCGACTACATGGTCCCCTCCGCGTTCGTCTTTCTGGACGCGCTGCCGCTGACGGCGAACGGCAAGGTCGACAGGGCCGCGCTGCCCGCCCCGCCGTCCAGGCCGGTCATCGTGGCCGCGCGGGGCGGCGACGTGGAGGACACCGTCGCGGGCGTGTGGAAAACGCTGCTCGGCCTGGAGGATGTCGGGGTTCACGACAACTTCTTCGAGGTCGGCGGTCACTCACTGCTGCTGCTCGCCGTGCATGGGAGGCTCGTGGAGCTGTTCGGCGACCGGCTCACCGTCACCGACCTGTTCCGCCATCCCACGATCCGCTCGCTGGCCGACTTCCTCACCGCCGGAGAATCCCCCGGAACCACCGCGGTGGCGGAGGTCACCGCGCCTACCGGTGGTGCCATCGCCATCGTCGGGCTTGCCTGCCGTTTCCCCGGAGCCCGCACGCCGGAGGAGTTCTGGAGGAACATCGGCAACGGGGTGGAGGCCGTCCGGCCCTTCTCCGACGAGGAGATCCTTTCCGACGGTGGCGATCCCGCCCTGCTCGGCGACCCCGCCTACGTCAAGGCCGGCACCGTGCTCGACGACATCGACAGGTTCGACGCGGCGTTCTTCGACTTCACCCCGCGTGAGGCGGAGATCCTCGACCCGCAGCACCGCCTGTTTCTGGAATGCTCCTGGGAGGCGCTGGAGTACGCGGGGTACGACTCCCAACGGTACTCCGGGCGGATCGGGGTGTTCGCCGGGTCCGGGCGGAGCACCTACCTGACCGACAACCTCCTCACCGCCCCCGAGGTCGTCCGGGCGGTCGGCGAGTATCAGCTGACGCTTGGCAACGACAAGGACTTCCTGCCCACGCGCGTCTCCTACAAGCTCAACCTGCGCGGTCCGAGCGTCAACGTGAACACGGCCTGCTCGACCTCGCTGGTGGCGGTCCACCTCGCGGGAATGAGCCTGCTGTCGGGAGAGTGCGACCTCGCGCTGGCCGGCGGGGCGAGCGTCGCCGCGGCGCAGCGTCGCGGTTACCTCTACCAGGTGGGCGGCATCGGATCGCCTGACGGCCACTGCCGCCCGTTCGACGCGGACGCGCAGGGCACGATCGGATCCAGCGGTGTCGGAGTGGTGGTGCTCAAGCGGCTTGAGGACGCGATCGCCGATGGCGACGTCATTCACGCGGTCATCCGCGGTTCCGCCGTGAACAACGACGGCGCACGCAAGGTGGGCTATGTCGCGCCCTCCGTCGACGGGCAGGCGGAGGCGATCGAGCGGGCGCTGGCCGCGGCCGGCGTCTCCTCGGGCACGATCGACTACATCGAGACGCACGGTACGGCAACGCCGCTCGGTGACCCGATCGAGGTCGCTGCCCTGGCCCAGGTCTACGGGCGGGACGAGGGGGCCTCTCGGCCCTGTGCCCTCGGCTCGGTGAAGTCCAACATCGGCCACACCGACGCGGCCGCGGGCGTCGCGGGACTGATCAAGACGGTCATGGCGCTCAAGGACGGCACACTGCCCGCGAGCCTCAACTTCAGCGCGCCCAACCCCAAAATCGACTTCGGCGGCACGCGCTTCTACGTCAACACCGAATCGCGTGCCTGGCCCACCGGTGACGGCCCCCGCCGGGCCGCGGTCAGCTCGTTCGGAATGGGCGGCACGAACGCCCACGTCATCCTTGAGGAGGCGCCGCGGATCCCGCCCAGGGACACCGCCGACGACCCGGAGCTTCTCGTCCTGTCCGCCAGGACGCCCTCCGCTCTCGACGCCGTGACCGAACGGCTCGGCGACCACCTGCGCGACCACCCCGAGGTGAGCCTCGCGAGCGCGGCCACGACGCTGCGGCTGGGACGGCGCGAGCTGAGCCACCGGCGGACGCTCGTCTCCATCGATCGCAAGGCCGCTGTCGAGGCCCTGACCTCGAAGGATTCGCGCGGGCTACGTTCTGGAGCGGGCCAGACGCGAGAGCGTGGCGTGGCGTTCGTCTTTCCCGGGCAGGGATCGCAGTACCCGGCCATGGGCGCGGGGCTGTACCGGCGGGGGGGCGTGTTCCGCGCGACCGTCGACCTCTGCTCCGAGATCCTGCGTCCGCACCTCGGCCTGGACCTGCGCGACGTCCTCTACGCCGGTGACGGCTCGACGCTGCGGCAGACCTGGCTGACCCAGCCCGCCCTGTTCGTCACCGAGTACGCTCTCGCCCGCCACCTGATGGAGTGGGGGGTGCGGCCCGACGCCATGGCGGGACACAGCATCGGCGAATATGTCGCCGCCTGCCTGTCCGGGGTCTTCTCCGTCGAGGACGCGCTGAGACTGGTCACCGCGAGGGGCCGCCTGGTCCAGGACCTCCCCTCGGGAGCCATGCTCGCCGTGCCCCTGCCCGAGACGGAGGTGCGCTGGCTGCTGGACGAGGAGCTGTCGCTGGCCGCGGTCAACGGGCCCGTGCTCTGCGTGGTGGCGGGCCCGCATTCGGCCGTCGCCGCGCTCGAGGAGCGGCTGTCGCGGCGCGGCGTCACCTGCCGGCAGCTGCGGACCTCCCACGCGTTCCACTCCTCGATGCTGGACCCCGTCCTGGACGCCTTCGCCGCCGAGGTGGGCCGGGTGTCCCTCCAGCCGCCCCGGCTCCCCTACCTGTCGAACGTCACCGGATCGTGGGTCACCGCCGAGGAGGCGACCGACCCGGCCTTCTGGGTACGGCACCTGCGGGAAACCGTACGGTTCGCCGACTGTGCCCGGATCCTCCTGGAGGAAGGCCATGCCGTCGCCGAGGTGGGACCCGGCCGTACGCTCGCTGCGTTCCTGCGGCACCGGGATGGCGGCCAGGCGGACCGGCAGGAGGGCGGTCAGGCGCGTGGCCAGGCGAACGTCGTCGTCACGCTGATGCGGCATCCCGTAGACGACGCGGACGACTTCGCCCACATGCTCGACGGGGTGGGCCGGCTCTGGCTCGCCGGCGTGCCGATCGACTGGACCCGTTTCCCCGCAGGCGGCCCGCGGGTGCCCCTGCCGACCTACCCGTTCGAGCGGAAGAGGCACTGGGTCCAGGGGCGGGGCATGCCCGTCGCGGTGGAGGAGCAACCCGTTGGTGACGTCTCCCCTCCTTTCCCGCCGGAGCTCGCGCCCGGTGACGCGACGCGGACGCGCATCGCCGCGGTATGGGAGGAACTCCTCGGCATCGCCCCGGTCGGGGTCCACGACGACTTCTTCGAACTGGGCGGCCACTCACTGACGGCCACGCAGCTCGTGGCCAGACTCCGCTCGGTCTTCGGTGTGGAGGTCCCGATCGAGGCGGTGTTCGAGCACCCGACCGTGGCCGGTCTGGCCGCGGTGCTCCCGGAGTCCCGGCCCCTTACCGGGGCACGTCCTGAAGAGACCTTCGAGGAACCTCCCGGTGAGACGTCGGGGAAACCTGTGGAAGAGCCGGACGGGAGCCCCGTGCCGCTCTCCTTCGCGCAGCGACGCATCTGGTTCCTGGACCAGATGCACCCCGACCAGAGCGCGTACACGATCGCCATCGCGCTGGAACTGGAGGGCGAGCTGGACGAGCGCGCCCTGCGCGCCGCCGTACAGGAGATCGTGCACCGGCACGAGGCGCTCCGTACCACCTTCCCCGCGCCCGACGGGGAACCGATCCAGTTGATCACGGCGCCCGGCCCGGTCGAGTTGCCGGTGATCGAGGTTCCCGATGTCACGACTGCCGGACAAGCCGCCTGTGAGATGGCGCGGAGCCGGTTCGACCTGGCAGCGGGACCCGTGTTCCGAGCCGCCCTGCTGCGGACAGGACGGACGCACCACGTCCTCTCGCTGTACATGCACCACATCGCCTCCGACGGGTGGTCGCTGGGGATCATCGCCAGGGAGCTGGGCGTCCTCTACAACGCGTTCGCCGCGAACCGCGAATCGCCGCTGGGCGACCTTCCCCTACGCTACGGCGACTACACGCTGTGGCAGCGTGAACGGCTGCGCGATGTCCTGGAACCTGATCTCGCCTACTGGAGACGGCAGCTGGCGGACGCGCCGCCGGCGCTGGAACTGCCGATGGACAACCCCCGGCCGCCGCTGCAGACCTTCGAGGGCGCGGTCTCCACACGGCTGCTCCCCGTGGATCTGGCGGACCGGCTGCGCGGGCTCAGCAAGGACCACGGACTGACCCTCTACATGACGCTGCTCGGCGCGCTGCAGGCACTTCTGTACCGCTACACCGGGCAGTCCGACATCTGTGTCGGCTCGCCGGTGGCCGGGCGCACCCGGTCCGAGCAGGAGGAGCTGGTCGGGTGTTTCCTGAACACGCTCGTACTGCGCACCCGGCTCGACGGCCGGTTGTCGTTCGGCGATCTCCTTCCCCGGGTACGCGAGACGGCCCTGAACGCGTACGCGCACCAGGACGTCCCGTTCGAGCGGTTGGTCGACGAGCTCAACCTGCCCAGGGACCCCAGCAGGAACCCCCTCTTCCAGGTCATGTTCAACCTGATGAACCTGCCCTCGGACGAGCTGCGGATGGACGGGCTGCGGGTCCGCAGACTGCCCCTCGACGCGAGGGCCGCCCAGGTCGATCTGGCGCTCTACGTGTACGAGGTGAACGGCGGGCTTGACTGCCGCCTGGAGTACAACACCGACCTCTTCGAGGAGAGGACCGCCGAGCGCATGCTCGGCCACTTCGAGGCACTGCTGGAGGCGTTCGCCGCGGATCCCTCGATCCGGCTCGCCGACGTCGAGTTCCTGACCCCGGCCGAACGCCACGAGCAGCTCGTCGACTGGAACGGCCCGGTGGACGATCGGGTGCCCGCCTGCCGTATCCACGAGCTCGTCGAACGGCAGGCCGACCGTACCCCCGAGGCGGTCGCGGTCACCTTCGACGGTCTCTCGCTGACCTACCGCCGACTCGACCGGCGGGCGAACCGGCTGGCCCACCGTCTCCGCGCACTCGGCGTCGGCCCCGATGTGCTGGTGGGGGTGGCCGTCGAACGCTCGCAGACGATGATGGTGGCGCTGCTGGCCGTGCTCAAGGCCGGCGGGGCGTACGTGCCGCTCGACCCGATGTACCCGCGTGACCGCCAGAGGTACATCCTGGAGCACTCGGGAGCCGCGGTCCTGATCACCCAGCAGGAACTCCTGGACGGCTACGAGGGGTACGGCGGGCAGCTGGTGCTGCTGGACGCCGACGTCGAGCAGGAGAGCGCCGACAGGCCCGAGGTGAAGGCTCCCGCGTCGAGTCTCGCCTACGTCCTCTACACCTCGGGATCGACCGGCCGCCCCAAGGGCGTGGCCGTCCCGCACTCGGCCGTCGTCAACTTCCTGCACTCCATGGGCCGCGAGCCGGGGCTGAAACCGTCGGACACGCTCGTGGCCGTGACGACGTTCGCCTTCGACATCTCGGTCCTGGAGATGTTCCTCCCGCTCTCCGTCGGTGCCCGAGTGGTGATCGCGAGCCGCGACGAGGCCTATGACGCGACGCGCCTGGCCGCCCTGATGGCCGCGGAGAACGCGACGTTCCTGCAGGCCACACCCGCCACCTGGCATCTGCTGGTGTCGTCGGGATGGCAGGGGGCACCCGGGCTCAAGGCCCTGGCCGGAGGGGAGGCACTGCCTTCCGCGCTGGCCTCCGACGTGCTCGACCGGACCGGCGAGCTGTGGAACATGTACGGCCCGACGGAGACGACGATCTGGTCGACCATGGCGCGGGTCCGCGGGGACGGCGGCCCCATCACGATCGGCCACCCGATCGCGAACACACAGGTCTACGTGCTCGACCGCACGATGCGGCTCGTTCCCGCCGGCGCCGTCGGTGAACTCCACATCGGCGGGGAGGGAGTGGCCCGAGGTTACCTCGGACAGCCCGACGTCACCGCCGACCGGTTCGTCCCCGACCCCTACGGACCCGTTCCCGGGGCGCGGCTCTACCGCACCGGGGACCTGGCCCGATACCGGCCGGATGGCACCGTCGAGTTCCTCGGCCGCAATGACGCCCAGGTGAAGGTGCGTGGCTACCGGATCGAGCTGGGTGAGATCGAAACCCACCTGCTGGCGCACCCCGCGGTGCGCGACGCGGTGGTGGTCGTCCGGGAGGACGACGGCGCCAAGGAGATCGTCGCCTATCTCCGGCCGCACCCCGGGCAGGATCCGGTCGGGCCCGGCGAATGGCGGGCCTACCTGCGCCAGAACCTGCCCGATTACATGGTGCCCACGGCGTTCGTGACGATGGAGACCTTCCCGCTCACCCCGAACGGCAAGGTGGACCGGCTGGCCCTGCCCGCTCCCGATCACAGCCGTTCTGCCGGCGGAGCCGGCTATGTCGCCCCGAGAACGCCGCTGGAGGTGACTCTGGTCACGCAATGGTCACAGGTGCTGGGTGTGGAGCGGCTCGGGATCGACGACAACTTCTTCGACCTGGGCGGAGACTCCTTCAAAGCCGTCCGCGCGGTCAGGGGCAACGGCCTTTCCGCGGGCGTGCTGGACCTTTTCAAGAACCCGACGGTCCGCGCGTTCGCCGAGCACGCCGGAGGGCGGAGCACGCGGCTGTTCCACGAGCTGACGCCGCCCCGGCCCGCGGGGGAGTCCGTCCTGACGCTCGTCTGCCTGCCGTTCGCCGGTGCGGGTGCCGTCACCTACCAGCCGCTCGCCGCGGCCACCCCGTCGAACATCTCCCTGTACGCCCTGGAGCCACCGGGGCACGACATCAACCGGCCGGACGAACCGCTGCTCCCGATGGGCGAGCTTGTGGACCGCTGCGTCGAGGAGATCAAGAAGCGGATCACCGGCCCGATCGTCCTCTACGGGCACTGCATGGGCGGCGCGATGACGGTCGCGCTGGCCGACCGGCTGGAGGCGGAGGGGATCGACCTCGTCCGGGTCTTCGTCGGCGGCCACTTCCCGGCACCACGCCTTCCGGGAAAGCTGGTCGATCTGCTCCACAGGTTGTTCCCGATGGAGCGCCGGACCTCCAAGCGTGCCGCGCTGGACTTCCTGCGCGCGATGGGATTCTTCGCCGACGTCCTCGACGAGAAGGAGAAGGCGTTCCTGATGCGGGTGTTCCTCAGGGACACGCAGGAGGGGGAGGACTACTACACCGCTCGGTACCGGGACGGCGGGCGCCGCAAACTCGCGGCGCCGATCGTCTCCGTGATCGGGGCCGCCGACCGGGCCACCGAGTTGTACGAGGAACGGTTCAGGGAGTGGGGGGAATTCTCGGACTCCGTGTCCCTGGAGGTCATCGAGGGCGCCGGCCACTACTTCCAGAAACATCAGGCAGCCGAGCTCGCGGACATCATCACCTCCTACCAGGGGCGGCAGCCCGACGACCGGACCGGGAACGAACAGGCCGGGGCTGACCACGAGGGGAACGACCGGGTCGGCATCCCGCCGGGGCGGACTTCACCGGCGAGCCTGCGGACGTTCTTCCTCGTCGCGGCGGGGCAGCTCCTCTCGGTCATCGGCACGGGGCTGACCACGTTCGCCATGGGCCTGTGGGTCTACCAGCGGTCCGGGTCGATCTCGCTGTTCGCGCTCACCGCCGTCCTGGCACTCCTTCCCGCCGTTGTGCTGGCACCGGTCGCGGGAACGCTGGCGGACCGCTGGGACCGGCGAAAGATCATGATCTTCGCCGACACCTTCGCCGCCTTGGGGACCCTCGGCCTCGGCACCCTGCTCATGTTCGGCCGTCTCGAACTTTGGCACATCTATACCGCCGTCATCATCGGCGCCTGCGCCAACGCGTTCCAGCAACCGGCCTACATGGCCGCTGTCACCCAGCTCGTGCCCAAGCGGTACTACGGGAGGGCGAACGGTGTCACCCAGATCGGCGGAGCCGTCGGCACGACCCTGGCTCCCCTCCTCGGTGGCGCGCTCGCCGCGGCCATCGGGTTGCCGGGCATCATCCTCATCGACCTGAGCACGTTCCTGATCGCGGTCACCATCACCCTCGCCGTCCGGTTTCCCGACACGCTCTTCCTCAAGCGGGAGGAGTCGTTCGGGAAGGAGCTCCTCGGCGGCTGGAGTTACATCTCACGGCGGCACGGTCTCATGGCCGTCATCGCCTTCACCGCCGTGCTGAACTTCATGTTCGGGATGGTCGAGCTGCTGGTGACCCCCCTCACGCTGTCACTGGGCGACCCGTCCGTCCTCGGCGTGGTCCTTGCCGCGAGCGGCGTCGGACTGCTGGTGGGCAGCGCTCTCATGAGCGTGACGGGCGGCCTGCCCCGCCGTACCACCGGTATCATCGGGAGCTTCGTCCTGATCGGGATGTCGATGATCCTCATCGGACTCTGGCCGCATCCGCTCTTCCCGGCTCTCGGCCTGTTCGGCATGGGTCTGGCCACCGCCGTGCTCAACGCGCACTGGCTCTCCATCGTCCAGGCCAAGGTCGGGCTCGAACTCCAGGGCCGCGTGATCGCGACCACTCTGATGTTCAGCTGGATGATGGTGCCCGCCGGGTTCCTGTCGGCGGGACCGCTTGTGGAACACGTCTTCGAGCCGCTCGCCGCCGACCCGGGGCGAGGCATCGCACTTCTCATGATCACCGCGGGCATCTGCGCGGCGCTGCTCGGTCTCGCCGCCTACCGCTACCGGCCGGTCCGTCTCCTTGAGGACGACCTGCCGGACGCCATTCCCGACGCGACGATCGCCACCGACAAGGACGTACTCCAGAAACTGGCCGATCGCCAGCTCATCACCGAAGAAAGGGCCACCCGATGACCACCGACCTCTACACCGTTGTGGTGAACCACGAGGAGCAGTACTCCATCTGGGCCGCCGGCCGGGCGATTCCCAACGGCTGGCGCGAGGTGGGAAAGACCGGTTCCAAGGAGGACTGCCTGGCCCACATCCAGGCGGAGTGGACCGACATGCGCCCGCTGAGCCTCCGCGGCGAACTCGGCGGATGAGCGTTCGTCGCGTTCGGGCCACGCTCCCGCCCGGCATGTGCACGGTGCCCGCGCGGGGCACCCGGTCATCGGCGGGCATCCGGGAGCGAGGCTGAGCCGGCCGCCCGTGGAGACGGGTGGCGGACGGTGAGGCCGGGCGGTCGAGGTCTGCGACCGCCCGGCCTTCTGACCTTGCTCCGGCCTACTGCCGGGTTATCTTGACGTCGTCCACCCCCGCCTCGACCAGGGAGGCAGTCGAGGCGTCGGCGGCCTCGACGAGGATCCGGACGCTCTGCCCGGCGAAGGCGGAGATGTCGACGTCGGCCGCACCCCAGGCGCCGTTGCGGTTGGCGGCCGCGCCGAGCTGCTGGAACACCTGGGTGGTGGTGGAGCCGACGACCTTCACCCGCAGGAAGTCGGCGGTGGAGGAGTTGGAACCGTGCGCCAG